>CAZYJH010000176.1:0-3467 GCA_964647775.1 uncultured Candidatus Bathyarchaeia archaeon | reverse complement strand
CACCATAATGGTCTAATGTTTTCTCCCAACTCATTCCTCATCCAACCAAACGTTGAATCCGCTATTGTCTACGAATCCGCTATTCACTTCAGTTTTGTGGGTTTTCTGTTTTGTTTTTGTGTCGGCGCTCTAGTTCTTCGAAGATGTTGTTGAGGGGGACCCCTTTTTGGGCGAGCATTACTAGGATGTGAAAGATTTCGTCTGCGGCTTCATGGGTAATTTCTTTGACGTTGTTCTCTTTTGCTGCAAGAATAATTTCCGTTGCTTCTTCTCCTATCTTCTGAAGAACAGCATCATCTCCCTTGGAGGTTAAACGCGAAACATAGGACATCTCAGTGGGGTTTCGAATCCGCTCTTTTATGACCTCAAAAAGTCGTTCAAGCATCTTCGCATCAACTGCCTGCCTGTCCTCAGCCTTTATTGGCTTGAAGAAACAGGTTTCCTCGCCAGTGTGACAGACTGGACCCACCTGCTGAACCTTGAACAGAATCGCATCGTTGTCACAGTCCAGAAACGCATTCTGCACCAGCGAATAGTGCCCGGATTCTTCGCCTTTCATCCAGATTCTGCCCTTGGTTCTGCTCAGGAAGTGTGTTTTGCCGCTACCCAAAGTCAACAGCAGCGCCTTCTCATCCATGTATGCCTGCATCAAAACCCGATTGGTTGACGAGTCCTGAACAATGACAGGGACAACACCGTTTCCCTTCTTGAAGTCAACTTTTTCTATGAAAGCTTTAATCTCGTTTTCATTCAGCTGCAACACCAAACATTTCAACCCCTGTTATACTATAGGCGCATGGTCACTCCTTTCTCTGCAAGGTATCTTTTAACTTCTCCCACAGAATACTGGGAACGATGAAAAATGGAGGCAGCCAAGGCAGCGTCAGCTTCTCCTGCAGTCAAAACCTCGTAGATGTGCTCAAGATTTCCGGCGCCTCCGCTGGCGATTATCGGCAGATTCGTTATTTTGCTCATGGTCCGCGTCAACTCTATGTCGTAGCCGTCCTGTGTTCCGTCACAGTCCATGCTGGTCGGCAGCAACTCACCTGCACCCAAATCTTTGACTGCTTTAGCCCAAGCCATAGCATCTACTCCCGTGGGCACTCGTCCGCCCTCAACGTAGACTTCCCACCAGCACCTTCCTTTAGGAGTCTCCACAACCGTCTTGTCAGGCAAGTCGCCATCCACGTAAACTCGTTTCGCGTCTATGGCAACAACAATACATTGGCTGCCAAAAATCTCTGCAGATTCCTTCACAAGATTGGGTTCCCTCACCGCTGCAGTGTTCACGGAAACCTTGTCCGCGCCGCTGCAGAGAACATTCTGGATGTCAGTGATGCTTCTGATTCCTCCGCCCACAGTTAAGGGGATCGAAATCATGTCCGCAGTTTTTTTCACAACCTCCAGGGTGGTGTCCCTCTTCTCGTATGAAGCAGTTATGTCTAGGAAAACTATCTCATCAGCTCCCTGCTCTTCATAGTCCGCAGCAAGCTCAGGCGGGTCTCCTTCAATTTTCAGGTTCACGAACTGTACGCCTTTCACAACCTTTCCGTCCTTGACGTCAAGGCAGGGCACGATACGTTTAGCTAACAACTTTTCACAGCCTCCAAAGCCTCTTTTAATGTAAACTTTTTCTCGTAAAGTGCAGTGCCAACCACCACACCCTCCACACCAGTCCCAGCCAACGCAACCAAATCTTCAAGACAGGCTACGCCACCAGACGCTATAACCGGAACATTCACCGTTTCCACCAACTTAACAGTCTTTTCTATTTCCGGTCCCTTCAATGTTCCGTCCACGCTGATGGGCGTGAAGATTAAGGCGCCGACTCCCATCATCTCGAAGGAACAAGCAAAATCTAAGTAGTCTACTTTGGATTTGTTTTTCCAGCCGTGGACAGCCACTTTCCCGTCTTTC
Source organism: uncultured Candidatus Bathyarchaeia archaeon (assembly GCA_964647775.1). GTDB lineage: Archaea > Thermoproteota > Bathyarchaeia > Bathyarchaeales > Bathyarchaeaceae > Bathyarchaeum. The sequence goes on along the minus strand of CAZYJH010000176.1, from coordinate 1,550 downwards.
TCGTCTATGGCTACGGCAACACATTCTGACCCATACTGCTTGACAGCTTCTTCTACTAATTGAGGATTCTTGACTGCGGCTGTTCCGAAGATTACCCGGTAGGCGCCGAGGCTCAGCAGAGCACCAGCTTTCTCCAAGGTTCTGATTCCTCCGCCAATCTGCACCTTCACACTAATGTTCTCTAACACGTTCTTGATTGTTTCCATGTTCTGTCCGGAACCCAAAGCCGCATCCAAATCGATCAGATGGATAAGCTCCGCGCCCTGATCTTCCAGCAGCTGAGCAGCCTCCACTGGATTCTCGAAATAGACCTTGCTTTTTGTGGGGTCCCCTCGAACAAGCCGAACACATTTTCCGTCCAGAATATCCACTGCGGGGATAACTATCATCTCTGTTACCTCTTCACGATCCTCACGAAGTTCTTCAGCAGGGTTAATCCGGTTTTGCTGCTTTTCTCAGGGTGAAACTGTGTCGCAAACAGGTTCCTTTTTGCAACCATTGAAGCAAACCTGACCCCATATTCCGTGGTTGTAACTATCACATTGGTGTCTGCGGGCTGCGGATAGTAGGAGTGAACGAAATAGACGTAAGAGCCGTCTTTGACTCCTTCAAGCAGCGGATGAGCCTGCTCAATGTTGAGGGTGTTCCATCCCATCTGAGGAGTCTTCACGGTGTCAGGCAACTTGACGATGTCTCCTGAAAGGAAGTCCAGTCCCCTGACTGACCCGCCTTCGCTGCTCCGAGTGAAGAGAAGCTGAAGACCCAAACAGACGCCAAGAATAGGCGTTCCATTCTTCATTGCCTCAGCTACAACATTGGCTAGGGGCGCCATGTTTTTGACTGCCGGAGCAAAGGCGCCGACTCCCGGAAGAACTATGGCATCAGAGTTGCGCAAATCCGTTGGGCTGTGGGTTACCTTTACGGCTGCTCCCGATTTTTCGAGTCCTCTCCTGATGCTTCTCAGGTTTCCCACACCATAGTTCACAACACACACTTGAGGTATTGCTACAGAACCCCCTTTGCGCTTGGAACCTGATCTCCGATCCTCGGCTCAACTGTCAACGCCTGCCTCAATGCTAGGGCTAACGCCTTTACTGCTGCCTCTATTTTGTGGTGCTCGTTGCTGCCGTAGATGACAGTTATGTGGATGTTGGCTTTCGCGGCTTGGGCTAGCGAGTCGAAGAAGTGTTCCATGTCCTCTGTTTTCATGTCTTCGATCTGAGGCTGCATCAGTCTGAGGTTCCGAATTGAGTAGGGTCTGCCGCCAAGGTCTATTGTGGCTCTTGCCAAGGATTCGTCCATGGGAACGTAGGCTGAACCGAACCGTTTGATGCCCTTTCCTTCCGCCACCACTTTGCGTAGTGCCTCGCCTAGAACCAAGGCTACATCCTCGCTGGTGTGGTGCTTCAGGTCTCCATCTGCTTTGACTTTCAGGTCGAAGAGACCGTGCTTAGCTAGAGTTAATAGAATGTGGTCCAGAAACTTGATGCCTGTCTCCACATCTGCGTTTCCTTTTCCGTCGACATCTAGCTCCAAGGTTATGTCAACTT
>CAZYJH010000175.1:0-3480 GCA_964647775.1 uncultured Candidatus Bathyarchaeia archaeon | reverse complement strand
CGAAACATATACTGGTTGACGCCTGTGACCAGCCGTTTCTGGTGGATTTTGAGACATCCAGCACCAACCGCAGAGTCTCGAATGTCACTTCTGTCTGCCAGTACCTCTTCTTGGGAAGCCAGATTGCGGCGAAAGTGAGGGAGAAGCTGAGGAAAATCGACGAAAAAGAGTTAGTGAAGGCGTTACGGGCTTACAAGCGGGAACGGACAGAAGAAAACTTTGAAAAAATTCTACAGAAAGCAGAACTTAGAAACTAGATTTCTGATTGCGGGAAAATAGATATCACCGTTATTATGTGATTTCCAATTTATGGTACAATCAAAGTGGAAGATGTTTTTTTTAGGCGATATTTGTTTCATTGAAGATGAGTGCTTCAAAGCGTATTAGCGTTTTTTATGGTGGTTAGCTCTCTGCGCCATAAGTTATATTATGGTTTTTTTGATGGTGAAGATGTGTTTAGGTCCCGGTTGATTATTGGAGCTGAGAAATACGATTTTTGAAGGTACCAATTTGTTGTAAATATTTTACTCATTTCATTCACCCCTTTTTTGTGTATTCTTGGTCAACACACATACAATATGTCTGTTTTTGGACATATTACAAAAATCATAATATATCAAACAACCTAATAAATCTTACGACGTCATAAGCGATGAAATACAAAATTCGACAAAAACATACAAAAAACGACGAACAGTTAACGCAAAAAAACCAAGGCAAACACCCACAAAAAATAGCTCACCTCAAAATTGGAGGCGGTGAATGCGCACAAATCAGCTTGTGAACCATGAAGGAGGAAAGAGAAATGCACGCATCCACTAGTGCCGGTGTATCTAAAAACATATTTAAGGTATATTCCGATTTCCGACATAACTGAAAGAGCGCCCATATAAAGTAAGAAGGCAACAGAAGGCATCAAAAAGGGGGAATCTTGTGGAAGGGCAGAAATCTCCAAATATTACATGAACATAGGTTCAATACAAAAAATGGAATGATAGACTGTTGAATACGTTTGGTCACATCTTTTTCGCTAACCTGCTGCTGGTTTTCGGCGCACCCTCAATCGTGTCTCCGACAACCCTGATGGCGACGAGCATAGCAGCGGTAATCACTGACCTAGACCACCTCGCCCACCTGCGAACAGCACTAAAAACACGCAGATTCAAATCCGAAACCAGAACCCGATGGCACGAACTGCCTGGACTGCTGCTGGCAATGATAGCCTCAGTAGCGTTCATGTTTTTCTCTGAGCCGCTGGGTCGAGCCATTCTCATCGGCTTCGTGAGCCACTATTTCCTTGACCTCTTAACGCGTCCTACAAGACCCTTCTATCCTTTAAGCGAAAAAGTGGTGTTTCTTGGGTTGGCGCCGAGGAACCTGAAAAAACTGACCGCCTACGATGCAGTCATAACAGCATTGTTTGGGGTGATTTTGATTGCAGGACTTCATGGGCAGGGCATTCTCAGCATTTAGGATGATTCAGAAACCAGTCCTAACGCAGTTCCCCATCTTACAAAGGGTGGACGCGGACATGATTTCAGGACTGAGTTTAGTTTTCAGCCCAGTAGCTTACCTGCTGCTCTCTGAGAGAGCCATTTTCGCCTCAATAATCATGGTCTTTCTTGTCTTGCTGCTGGACGCCCTTGACGGCATTGTAGCCCGCGCCAAAGGACAAACGAGCAAGGATGGGTGGATGGTGGACGTTTCAGTTGACAGAGTCAGCGAGGCAATAATCTGTCTTGCATTAAGTCGCGTCTTCATTGTGCTGACCATCATTAACATGGGCTTGGCTTTGCTGAGTTGCCACTACAAAAAACATGCAATCATTCCACTTCGGCAAGCCACTCTGGTAATACTCGTAGTCTATTTTGTGCTGCAGTCGCATCCAGTCTTCTTTTATTTAGAGCAGTTTCTGTTCTGCTGGTAACAAAAAATGCTGAAGAGGTCAGGTTTCTCCAAAGACTAGGCGGTCAGTAACTAAGCATACGGCATGGAAAACTTCTTCTGGGTCCAGCTCGTCTGTGGCGAGAACAAGATTGAAGGGCGAAAGGTCGTGTCCTAAATCGAAGCGGTATAGGCTCTTGTATATATGGCGGGTTCGTTCATCTTTTTTGGTTAAAGCGTCTATTGCCTCTTCAATGCTTATGGCGTCTCGGTTTACTACCCTCTTGGCTCTAACCTGAGGCGACGCCTCCAGCCATATCTTGAAGCCGTCCTTCAGCAGCCAAGGCACGGTCCAGCTGTCAAGAACAACGTTTCCCTGCTCTGCCATCTCCAGCAGCTTTTCATCAATTCTCCTGTCAAAAGCAGGGTCTCCCATCCTCTGCTCAAGAAACTTCAGTCCTTCCGCGGTTTCCCACCAGCCAGTCACGTCAGAGTTGTATCCCTCTTCCTGCGCTAAAGCCTTCAAGGCGTTTCCGCCAGAAAAGTAACCCAGCCCATATTTGGCTGCCAGTCTTTTCGCCACTGTGCTCTTTCCGGAACCTGTCATTCCGCTAACACAAATCACAACTTTTTTGTTACCTAGTCTACCGCGGTTTTTCACAGTCTGACAGCCGCCATTTCAGGTTAAAGATTCTTTGCTTCGAACTTGCCTATGAGGCTCTGGCATCCTAGTCTGTTCCTCCCGTCAACCCGAAGATACGAGAGAGCAGCGTTGAGAATAGAATAGAGCATACGAAATACCAGTTGAAGAGGTTCAGCTGGAATACGCCACCCATCCATGGAAGGTAAGCCACAGGGTAGGGACCGATGAAGGGGCTATCAAAGAATTTAATGCCGAGGATGCTTCCAGTCAGGAAAAGCCAGACAATGAAAAAAATTGCCATCGTAATGGGGAGCACTCTGAACTGTTTAGACGATAAGGAGAGGGCTTGAGATTGAAGCTGAAGAAGCTGCTTCTCTTGTTTCTGAGCTTTCTTGAGCAGCTTTTTGTCGTCTGTGCTTTTCGCCGTTTTCATGTTTTCATTCTTTTCTTTAGTTAAAGCAGATATTTTTTGTTGCAGCGCCTTGACTTTTTGGCGGTGCTCCTTAGGCATAAATTTCATGTTGACTAATGAAGAAACTAAGGACATTGCTATGGAAACAACGACAACAACTATTGTTACGTATGGAGGCTGCGCTAAGATGGAGCTCATCGTTTACTGCTCCTGTGGCGCCGAAAATTTCCTGTGAGAATCCAAAAACTGCTCAAAGTTTATCCTCCTAATACACGACCGAAGGCTGGATACATCTCAGCAACTTGCTCTTGTACAAGTAGTTGGTAGTACTGGTATAAGATACCTACTGCCAGCAGGATACCCGTACCTGTTCCGAAAACTCCGAAGAATTCTGAGACAGAGGCAAGTAAGCCTATTATTGCGCCTCCAAGGACTGTGACCACTGGAATGTAACGTTTGAGGATTATTTCTATGGATTTGCCTGATCTGCGGAATCCTGGAACCTGCATGCCTGAGTCGACAAGCTGTTGTGCAACAGTGC
>CAZYJH010000174.1:0-3539 GCA_964647775.1 uncultured Candidatus Bathyarchaeia archaeon | reverse complement strand
TCCGTTCAGCGTCTATGGTTGTGGTTAGGTCGCCCTTGAAGACTGCGATTCTGTATTTCTGTTTGAGGGCTTGAACCAGTTGTTCGATTAGGCTGGTTTTTCCTGCGCCTATAGACCCCATGATGTCGATTGCTTTCACGTTGTGTTCCCGTAGATGCTGCAGGTTTTTTTGGGCAAGCTGCCTGTTGACTTCCAGTATGTCCATTCCCGGCGCTATCTCTAGGGTTACTTCTTCGCCCTTTACTATTTCTTTGCTGTCTGCCAAAACAGTTCACACCTATGTTTGTTCCAGAATTTGTCGCCACGTATTCAGGCTTTCTTCGGCAGCCTTTTGGTCCAGCTTTTCGATGGCGTATCCCGCATGAACCAGAACATACTCGCCCACGTGGGCGTCAACCAGCATAACGTTCACTTCTCGGGCGACTCCTTCACCAAAATCGACTTTGGCAACGTCTCCCCGAATTTCTAGAACCTTAGCCGGAATCGCGAGACACATCTCAATATTCACCCTCTCGGTTCGGAAAATTATCCCAAACTTTTTGTGGCATTAAAAAGTGTCTGACCTCCCAGTTTATTTAACCTATTGGTTTTCCTGCAAACAACGGCAATTTGTGGTCAGGTTCTCTGTTTCTTTCTTATTCCAAAGGAACAAGCCAAGATTTCTCGCCGCATTTTGGGCATTCCAGATTGTAGGCTGCTGTTCCTGTGGGCACTGGGTCTTTTCCTTGGAACTTTAGTGTGAAAAGCAGTCTTAGGTATGAAACCTTGAAGGTGTGCTTACATTTTTTACATTCGAATTCCCTGAAATTCTTGCGGTACTCAAGGGCTACATAGGAAACGGGGATTATGAGTCCGACAAGAAGCAGTGTGGCATACACGGTTTGATTCGTTACTGTGAACTGCAAGATGAGGTAAACCCAGAAGCCAACTGCAAAAATGAGAACGCCCTTCGAAACATCGCCAAGAACTCCCATCTGCGCCACATCAACAGTTCCATTCTACAGCCGCATTGAATAATTTTTGTGTTAATTACCTTTTCTGGAAGCCTGCGACTACGGCTTGACCGAAGCTGGTTCCTCCGTCTCCAGCAGGAATCTGGCGGTGAACAAGAAACTTGAATCCCGCCTTCTCCACCGTTCTTCGCATGGTCTCTGTTATGTGCATGTTGTAGGCAACTCCCCCAGAAAAGCCGACATGCTTAACGTTCAGCCGCTCCGCCTCCTCTAACGCCAGCTCCGCTAAGCCTCTGGCAAGGTAAGACTGGGCTGAGCACGCCAAATCCGCCACAGAGAACTTGTCTCTGTTTGTAAAGATTTCATGAACAAGAAACGTGGTATCCAAAACCTTTCCCTCTATTCTAGGAGACAAGTTCAGTCTATCTTTGCCTTGGAGGGCAACGGATTCCAGTTTCATGGCTGGCTCCCCCTCATAGGTGCGCTCATAGCATACTCCAAGCAGGGCTGAAACCGCATCCAGCACTCTTCCACAGCTTGTAGTCTCCTGCGCCGACCCCCTCTCCAGCTGCTTAACAATCAATTCAGCCTCCTTACTGCCATGAGGCAAGTGATGACTCTTCGTGAGCAGCCACTCTGTAACATCCACTTTTCTGTGAAGTATCCCCGCAGCCATCCTTAACGGATGATATGTTGCCAAGTCGCCTCCAACCATAGGCTGACCCTCAAGATGTCCTAGCCGCCTGAAGCCTTCCTTGCTGCAGTAGAGCACTTCTCCGCCCCATGCTGTGCCGTCGGAGCCGTAGCCGAAGCCATCACAGATTACGCCCACAACCTCGTCAACGTTCCATTCTGCCCTGAGCGCCGCAGCGTGGGCATGATGGTGCTGAACCCTGACAACCGGACAGCCAAGCTTGTTTCCCAGTTCGTGAGCCAGTTTTGTTGTCGTGAACTTCGGGTGAAGGTCACATGCCACAGCCTCGACAGTGCAGTTGGTCAGTTTTGTCAGGTGCTGTATCGAGTTTTTCATGAAGCGCAGCGTCTCAAGGTTCTCCACGTCGCCGATGTGCTGCGAAATAAATGCCATGTTTCCTGTTAGGACGCAGGCTGTGACGTTGAGTTCTCCGCCAACCGCCAAGACGCAGCGTTCAGCCGCCCGTTTCATCCTGATTGGCTCTGGGGCGTAGCCTCTTGAGCGGCGAATCAGGCAGGGGTTCTTGCCGTGGAAGCGGACAACCGTGTCGTCGCATCTTTGGGCTATGTCCCTGTTATGAAACAGGAAATAGTCCACTGTGGAGCCCAGCTTCTTTATTGCCTCGGCGTTGTCTGTGACTATGGGTTCGCTGGGCGGGTTTGCGCTGGTCATAACAAAGGCGGGCTCCTCCGTCTGGTCGAAGAGCATGACGTGCAGTCCAGTGTATGGAAGCATCACGCCTACGGTGTGCAGTTCTGGAGAAACCAGCTCCGAAAGATTGTAGTCGCCGCTTTTTTTGAGCAGGACAATGGGTTTACGGTAGGACGTCAGCAGCTCAGCCTCCCACCTGTTCACTTCGGCAAAGGTCTGCACAGTCTCTAGGTTTGGAGACATTATGGCGAAGGGCTTATTTTTTCGGTGCTTAACCCGTCTTAGTCTGGAGAGCGGTTCTGTCTTGGTTGTGGATGCTGCAACGTGGAAGCCGCCGTTCCCCTTGATTGAGACAACGTAGCCTTCCTCCAGTAACTTCCCCGCCTCCCTAATCGGGTCCCCACAGTCTATCGGGTCTCCCTTGTTGGAGGCTAGGTAAGCTTTTGGTCCACACCTGGGGCAAGCCACTGTCTGGGCATGAAATCTGCGATTTAACGGGTCATCATACTCGTTCGCGCAGAAGTCGCACATCTTGAACTCGCTCATGGTCGTGTTTGGTCTGTCGTAGGGCAGCTCTTTGGTTATCGTGTATCTTGGACCGCAGTTTGTGCAGGTTATGAAGAAATAGTTGAAGCGCCTGTTTGTGGGGTCCCGAAGCTCCCGTAAGCATTCATCACAGACTGAGACGTCCGGCGGTATAACCGACCCTGACAGTTCGGTTTCGCCAGAGCTTTCCACTATTCTAAACTCGCCGAAGCCCTCTTCTTTTGTCTTATAGTCTGTTGTGATGTTGTAGATTCGTGCCAGCGGCGGCTTCTCTGCCTTCAAGTCCTCCATGAACTGGGCAATGCTGTTTTTGTCTCCTTCGACAACTATTTCGACGACGGCGTCTCCCCTGTTTCTGACGTAGCCCCCCAACCCATTCTTGACTGCATTTCTGTAGACGAAGGGGCGGAAACCCACGCCCTGAACTATGCCGCTGACTTTGATTTCGGCACGCAAAGGCTAGCCTAACTCCCATTAAACCAGAAAAACATCTTTCCCTGCGATACTAATAAAGAGACCCATTTTGAAGAAACTGCTCCGCCTCTTCATTGGGGTGACAGCCGAGTTGCTTGATGGGATGTTCCTCAACCTTTTGGGGTACCTAACCGTTTTGTGTAGCCGAGTTTCAGCGGTTTACTGCCGCTTTAAGAGAAAACTTTAAGTTTGATGTCAAGAAGTGAAGTATTCTCAATGCT
>CAZYJH010000173.1:0-3618 GCA_964647775.1 uncultured Candidatus Bathyarchaeia archaeon | reverse complement strand
TCTTCAAGACGCTGCGGCGGGGATGTGCCCTGCCATGCGGTTGTAACCATAGCCAGCTTCGCTGCCACCTCCGCAACTATGAGAGATTGAATGATGACGTCTGTTTCTGTTAGGAAGATAAGCATGAGCGTGAAGAAGGAAACAGCGAGTGCAAGAAAGGCTCCTGTTCGGGTAACAGTCCACACGTGAGCGATGTCCATCTTCTCTTTAAGAGACGCCTTTCTTATGCCCAAGGCGTTGCCTACATCAACTAAGCCGTCCGTGTGCTGAAGCCCTATTATGACAAGCAGAAAGGCGACTGTCATAACGCTTGCGAAACTCTTGGCTGCAAACTCGAAAAACAGTTCGTGAGAACCGGAGAATATTAGGGTGTTTATGGCGCCGAAAAGCAGAAACAGCACCTTGTTTGTGAAGAGGGCGTAGGCGCCGACAAGAGCTCCTATGATGGCTCCTATAACAGGAAACAGGAACATGAATCGGGCGGAGATGTCCAGAAAGCTTTCGTCCATCTTGAATGGGATGGCTGTAAGAAAAGCCATCAAGCCCCTAAAGACTCTTAAAGCCTTCACTATCAACCCCCGATAATCAGCTTTTATGGATTGTCTGTTTTTTGTTGTGCGAACTCCCAACAGACGTTATATCTCCACATGTCCCCCAACTTTGTTAACTTTATCTCCTCTTCGTCAACCTCAATTAACCCCTTTTTCTCCAGTCTGTCCATGGTGGCTCCAAAAGCTTCTTCCGGCAATTTTCCGAAGCGTCTCTTGAACTCCAGTTTGTTGACGGGCAACCGGATATACAGACGCATCATCATCTTTCCCATCTCATCCTCTATTGAACTCACGGAAAGCTTCGATACTGGAAACTTTCCACGGTTAACTGTTTGAATGTATGCTTTGGCAGGTTCAATGTCCACGTAAGAGAATTTTCCTAACGTTCCCATGAAGGAGCCTGCGCCAGTAGCAAGAATCTCCATGCATGGTTCTTTGAAGTCCTCTGGTATTCTGGAGAAGCGGTTATGGCATGTCGGCTTGTATCCTGCCGCATTGAAGGTGTTCTGGGCTTCAACATACATCTCCTTCTCGCAATGTTGATTTCCCCTCTGGGGCAATTCGCCGGACTGAAGCTGCTGCGCCAGCTTGGTTCCCGGATAGATGTCCAAGGCGTAACAGTCAGCGCTTTCCACATCCAGCTCTAAGGCTCTTTGGACGTCACTGTTCCAGACTTTCAGGGTCTGTCCAGGAATATTATACATAAGGTCGATGCTTACGTGCAGTCCCAGCTTATGTGCAGTATTGATTGTTTCTTCAGCCGTTCTTGCCTTGTCCCTGAGGTTAATCAGCCTTCTAACGTCATCGTCGAAGGTCTGTATCCCCAAATCCAGCTGGTCAACTCCATACTCTGCCAGCGCCTTGAGTTTCTTGTAGTCGAAATCGTGAGTGCAACCTGTTACCTTGATTTCCCGTTCCTCGCTGATGTCAAAGTTTTTTTCGCAGAACGCCAAAAGGTCGATTGTCTGCTCGGTGGACATGATGCTTGGGGTTCCGCCTGCCAAATATATCTCCGCGAACTCGCTTGTCCTAACGTATCTTGTTTCCGCGTACATGGTTAATGCTTTCTTCAAGGCAGAAAGATACTTTCCAACTGTGTTGCTGGCCGTCAGTTCTGTGGGAAAATAGCAGAAACTGCATTTCATTGTGCAGAAGGGTATCCACGGCTGCAGTTCCTTTCTTCCGTTGCTGCTGTTTTCGGTTCCTAAAAAGTCCATGAAGGCTTGTAGAGTCTCAGGCGCAACTTCAGGATAATCCCTATACGTGTAGGGTGGCCAATGCTTGGTTTCTTCGTAGACGGCTGAAGCTTGAACGTTTTTGTTTGTCATTATTTTATTGTTTCTCCGCCTCGTTTTTTTTAACCAACATCGATTGATGGTGTAGTCCTCTGAAAGTTTTTTGATTAATTTCTCCCTGCTCTAGTGAGAATCCCTTTTTTAGGTGTCACATGTGGGGTGTTTTCCTGTTTTAATGTTTTGCAACCTTTAAAGCCTTCTGCTAACAAAGCTTTTAGCGTACAAATATGCTTCCTCTTCAGTAAACAGTTTTGAAGTGTGCGCTTGAACATAATTTTGTAGTCGGCTGAAGTAAATCTTAAAAGTAACTTGAAAGCTTCTGGTGTTTCGCATTTTTCTGCGTTGACGTCCTGTGTATCTTGCGTTAATCGTGCAGTATGCTTAAATAGTGTCGTGTTCTTGTTTATTTTGTAATAAGTTTCCTGAGGGAAATAAATTGTCCTTGGACCACAAAGCCAAAATACTCGAAGCCGCCGCCTCAAACTCGTATGGGATCAAAGAAATAATCCAGAAAGTAAAAGGTACACGCGCAACACACATAATCTCTTTAGTAAATGAAATGAATCAGGAAAAACTTGTGGAATTGCAGCAGGTTCCAAGGGCAAAACCCGGCAGACCCAAGAAGCATATAACACTCACATCACTTGGCTACGAGTTCCTAGAAACTTACAGGAAATTAAAAACCAAACCGCTTAGATCACGAAAACAAGATTTAGAACGCTCTAAAAGAGATGCATATTATGCAGAAAGACTTGTTGCGGCTGGGCATTCGCCTTTTCAGCTATTCATGGAGTTAAACACAATTGCTAACAATATTAAAGTCTCTAGAACGACTTCTTAGTCTATTTGAAGAGAAGAATATTCCTTACATGATTATTGGCGGTTACGCTCTACCCTTTTATGGAAGAATCCGAACAACTGTTGATCTAGATTTAGCCGTAGCAATAGAAACAGAAGAGGCGTTTGGTCGCCTGCGAGACTGGTTAAAGTCCGCTGATTTCGAAATTACAGTTAACTCTTACCTGAACCCTGTTATTGTTGTTTTAGATAGAACAGAAAAAATAGAGATGGAATTGTGGTTGAGACCTGACGGAATAGACTTTGATGATGAGTTGCTGAAGAGAAGAAAAAAACTGGAATTGGTTAAAGGTTTTGAGGCGTGGGTCATTTCTCCAGAGGATTTCATAGTTACCAAGTTAGCTAGACCCGATAGAAGTGTAACAGATGAACAAGACGTTAAAAGTGTGCTAATTATGCAGAGAAACCGATTGGATAGAAAGTATCTGGAGAAAAGAGCGCGAAATGCTGGGGTTCTAGCCTTATTAGAAACCATCAACTCTCTTTAATCATGACAGCAACGGAACTAGTTCCACAAACAGAAGAGTTCCCTTTAGTTGTTGTCTATTCAGACCATATTTACCCTAAAGAAATCCTTATATAGAATTTTGTGTCAAACCCCCTTCTAGCGATTGTGCGAAACAAACTCGTTTGGTGAAAATGTTTGATTGAGAATTTGATCTATTTTGCGGTTGGCTTTGCGGTGCTCTTTGTTTTGATGTTAGCTGTCGGCATCAACGACCCCACTGGAGGAACAAGCATGAAAGGCTGGTGCTACCAGTACTTGGTTGTGTCGCTGGTGTTTGATGCTCTTGCAGTTTTTGCCCTGTTCTACCAAAGTGCAATGCTCACTCAGTTGCTGCTTGGCGCCGCCGCAGGCTCCGCAACAGTGCTAAGCATCCACGTGGCACACCACATAAAAGAAGCCAACGAAG
>CAZYJH010000172.1:0-3670 GCA_964647775.1 uncultured Candidatus Bathyarchaeia archaeon | reverse complement strand
CTGCTATTCTTTTGGCGGCGTCAGGTTTTTCGGTGATTATCAGCGTGTAGTTTTTCATCGGCGCACCCATTTTATTCTCATTCAGGCATTTAAAATTCTATAATGATTTACGACCACAATCCGTTTACGGTTAACAGAAGGGCATCATCATATATAGTTAGAATGGACTCATCTGGCGATTAAACAAAAAGTGTGGCTATGCTGAGGCTCCGCGATGTTCTCAGCAAAATATTGACAGGTTCTAACGCAGTTCTGCACTTTGTCGCAATATATAAATAGCCTGCAACGATTGTATTTCGGTCTACAGGGGCTGTGAAACCTTGCCTCAAAAGGTAATTTGTGAAAAATGTGGCTACGTTCTATATGAAGGCTCAGAATTGAAACCCCCAGACGAGATAATTCAAGCTAACGATGGCAAATGCCCTAAATGCCACAAAAAAATCTCGTTTGTGCCAAAAAAAGTTGTAGTCAAAGCCAATGAAGAAACAGCTAGAAAACGCTGAAGGCTCAAGTCGCAGAGGTTTCGTTTCAGCAAATGCCCTTTTTTGATGGCAAATATTAAGTGTTTTAGGGTAGATGCCGGGGTTTGAAGGGGAGTATGAAGCGTGACAGAATGGGTATGTATGAAGTGTGGGCATAAATGGTCTGAAGAAAGCAAAATGGAGCCTAGGCGGTGCCCTCTATGCGGAGAATGTGTTATCTACGTTCCAAAAGTCATTAAAAAGAAATAGGCAGAGGCAATAATCAGCGGAGACGGCAGCATACTCCAAGGCAAGCTTGTTGGAAGCAATTCGTTGTCCTCTACTTTTTAGGGTGAAGATTAAAAAGTTAAAATATTTCTTTGCTAAAGAAGGGTAATAACGTGTGGAATACCACAACAAAAATAAAGGGTTCGTTGCTTTGATTGACGGGAGAAGGGTTTGCGGTGAAGATTGGAAAGTTGTTTACTAAAGATGGCGCAGTTGAGGCCTTAACGAGCATTGGAGCGCTCCGCTTCAGGGTATCTCATTCTTCTCTACTGCACGTATCTCTACTTCTCATTATTCTGGTTATAGCAGCCACAATCAGATTGCTTCCGATGCAGTGGGGCATGCAGCTTTCAGAATTTGACCCTCACATGCATTACCGCTTAAGCAAATACATGGTTGACAACGGATTATTTGCCTGGACATCATGGACGGACACTATGACATGGTATCCTCAAGGGCTACCCGTTGCACAGTCACTTTTTCCGGGTCTAGCAGCAACAGCAGCGGTAATGTATCAGATAGCCAGTGCGCTGAATCTTGCTCCAGGTCCGATTCTCAGTTCAACCGTTTATGATCCTTTAACTGCTGATCCTCTTTTCAATTTCTGTATAATCTTTCCAGTGATTATGGCTACGTTGACCGTTTTTGTTATCTACTTGTTGGGAAGAGACATTGGCGGAAAAGAGGTTGGGCTGTTTTCAGCGCTCTTCTTAGCGCTAAGTTCATCGTATATTAGCCGTACCTCGCTTGGATTCTTTGACGATGAAACCATTGGAATATTCAGCATTCTCCTGTTCATTTTCTTCTTCTTAAGGTCCCTTGACTCTGAACGGTCTCCCAGAAGCAGCATTGCCTATGCAGTCGCTGGAGGATTATCTTTGGGTTACCTCTTTGCGTCGTGGGGAGCAGCACGATATGGACTCGGAGTTACACTGGTTTTCGTGCTTGTTATGCTCCTGCTGCGGCGATATTCAACGCGTCTCCTTATTTCCTACAGCACAACCTTTGTCGTGTCACTTGCTATAGCAACAGTGGCGGTGCCAAAGTTAGGCGTCGCATTTTTGACAGAACCCACAGTCTTGGCAGTGGCGGGAATGTTCCTAATATTGTGCATCTACGAATTCTCTAGGCGCATCACAACACCGAAAAATAAACTGCTTTTTGTGGTTGGTTTCTTAGCACTTATTGTCGGTTTGTTCGTTGCGCTTAATGCGCTCGGGTTAGTTGGGTCATTAGAAGCCAAGTTCTGGGCAACACTGATTCCTGGTGAGCGGGTAGGTGAAAGCACTATACAACAGCTTGTGCAGTCTGTACAAGAACACAAAGCTGGCACTTGGAGTTCATTCTACTATGACTTAGGCGTAGGAATACTCTTTGTGCCTGTTGGTTTGTACTTTGCAGTGCAGAATCCCACAAACCGTAACGTGTTCCTCGTAGTCTTTGGTTTAACATCCATTTACTTTGCCAGTACTCTTGTGCGGCTGAATTTGCTTCTGGCTCCAGCCTTAAGCATCTTGTGGGCGTTAGCTTTGGTTCAGCTGATCAAACCCTTTGTCACCATTCTAAGGGAAACTCATACAACGCCGAGACGTAAAATGCGGTTCAGACCTCGTGTGGGCAAAGAATTCAGTGCAGTCTTTATTATTTTGATGTTTGTCATGTTGATGTTCACCTTTGTAGTGCCAAGCTCAGGCTCTCGATATCCTAGAGTCATAGAACGTGCATGGTCGCCTACAACCATTGCCGCTTCAAGTTTGCCTCTGAGAGCCCAAGTTAGCGACTGGTTAGACACCCTTAACTGGCTTCGGGTTAACCTGAACGATAGTGATGTGGTTGCCAGTTGGTGGGATTACGGCTACTGGATTTCAACTATAGCCAACAAGACAACTCTTGTAGATAACGGCACAGTGAATGCTACGCAGATAGCCTTGGTTGGAGAAATGTTCATGTCAAACGAAACCGGAGCCATCGAAATCTTGGACGGATTTAATGAACGCGGAGACAAGAATGTAACGTATGTTTTGACTTTCATAAGTTTTGCAACGGACGGGCAATCCCAGACAACATATGATGCAGGCTATGGTGATGAAGGAAAATGGAGATGGATGGCAAAGATTCCTGGATTAAATGACACTTTGCTCGGAAACTATACGCTGGGACAGGATTGGATAGGAGACACGAACCAAAACGGTCAACCAGACGCGGATGAGCTGATAGTGAATGAGGCGGGAGCCAGCACACTCTTGTATAAGATGATGCACTATGCAATCGACGTGCTTACCACTGGCAGTTCAGACATCGTATTAGAACGCTTTGAGCCAGCCTACTTCTCACAGCAGCCCGGAGACCAGCTAAAGTGGATTCAAAGGTCAAACGATTACTTCACAGCGGTAGTATGCGTATACAAGGTCATCTATTAACTGTAGAACTCAGGAAATGTAGGTGATTCTTTCTTCTTCTACCCTACGCATCTTCTGCATGTACTTGACTCGCCGCTTCTCAATGTCCTGCATTCTGCCCAGAATCTCTTTAGACCGCTCTATCTCCTTATCCAACCCCTTCAAATCAACAGCGACATTAAGGAGTCCCTGCAGAACCTCGATGACAGACTTCGCCGTCTTCGGGTCAGGCAAATAGCCGCGAGTCTCCCCCAAGAGACAAATAGCATCTATCTTCCTGAACTTCGCCAAGCCCAGAAGCAAACCCGCCGTACCAACAATGGGAGTTCCTGCTTCGCTGGATATCGCCTTGGCTTTCAGAGCCTTCTCAAAGAGGACAGGATTCGTTGACACAGCAACCACGTTCGGCGTCTCCTCAACCTCGTTTCTGTAGCCGCCAAGAGTTATGATCGTCTGCACCTTCTTCTTTTCAGCAAAATCAAGTATGCTGTTGGCTACCTCAAACTGCCCCTCAATTGTCTG
>CAZYJH010000171.1:0-3697 GCA_964647775.1 uncultured Candidatus Bathyarchaeia archaeon | reverse complement strand
TCGCCGTCAGTTACTATGTTTGTTATGGCTTCGATTATGTCTTGGGTGTAGTCGGTTCCCGGCTTCCAGTAATGGCACTCAATTACGACAACCTTGTATCCGCCAGCCACTTTACATCACCTGTAAGCTTTGTGCTCTGTTTTGTATGGGGTTACCCGAAAATAAATAGGATACAGTTTTGACCGTGAAGAAGAACACTGGAGGCTAATGTTTAGGTTTAATGTGTTTTCTGTAGATTATGGCTGCCAGCAACGTTGCTATCATGAATAGAGGCAAGAGTAGAAATAATGGAAATTGGGGTATGACACATGCGCCCGTCATACTATAGTCAAGAGTAAACTCGTTTGTTGGGTCGGTTTTGTATCCGTTCAGGTAAGGCGAATAGGTTTTCACGTATATCTTATCCTGTGCAGGACAAAACTCGAGTATTCTCAGCCAGCCGCTTTCGATGTTGCTTGCGTTTTGGTAGTCTGAAAGCAACTGGTATACAATGTGCCCGTTCACTGTGTCGATGAGGGTGCTTTGTGTGCCTGCGTGACCGCAGAGGACAAGAAAAATCTGGTCTGCATGCTGCTTGATTAGGCTGTGCCATACCCTTTCGCCAATAAGTGACCTATGACTAGGGTCTATTGGACCTGCAATGTAGTCATGTGTTGAAACAATCACTCTGCAGTCAGGATGCTGGTCAATCACGTTGCTTGCCCAGAACAGCACGTCGTCGCTTGGATTATACTGGATATGGAAGAGCAGGTAATCGTCGCCTCCAGCAGAAAACAGTTGATAACTGTTCGTGTTATCTTCGGCTTTGTAGGTTCCAGCGTACCAGCTTTTGCCACTGAATCGTTCATACCCAAAATACTTGTTGTAGTTTGTCAAATCATCGGGGTCTCCATAATAGCCGTCATGGTTTCCAGGCAGGACAGCCCAGCGCACATTGTCGCCTAGCTTGCTCATGCTGGCGTTTGCGTACTCCCACTGGGTTACGTTATCGTAGCTGTCGACTATGTCTCCTAGATGGGTAACAAAAACGATGTTCAGCGCTTCCACGTTGTCTACAATCCATTGGGTTTGGTTATCGAAAAGCCAAGGATAATATGTGACGTAGCCTTGCGTGTCGGGAACAACAACAATGGTGAAGTTTTCGTTTAAAGGGTTGTCTGTAGAGGCGTAGAGGATTCCAGATTCCTCTGGCACGAGTGGATTGGCTGCTACCTCATTCACGGTCAGACTTGAAGACAGGGTTGCAAAAGCAAGAGTCAGCAGTGCCAAGGCTGCAACAAGTCGGGAGTTCATTTGATTTCTTCGAAATAGTATTATTACAATACTAATAAAAGTTGTAGCAAGAACTGAATAGAGCATCTGAGACACAGATGCAACAGTGTGCTGATTAAAAACATGAAAAAGGCATATCTTCTACTCTACATTCTCTTGCTTTTTTCAGCAGTAACAGTTGTGGATTCCGAGAGTCCAGCCGCAACAGAAAACGTGATTTACATTAGAGCTGACGGTTCAATTGAACCCTCAACGGCTCCTATTGAACGGGATGGGAACGTCTACACATTTACGGATAACATCCAAGCGTCAATTATTGTAGAGAAAAACAATACAGTAATTGATGGTGCAGGTTTTACTCTTCAAGGAACAGGAGCTGACGATTACCGTTATGCGATTCCAGAAATCAATATTCTTCCCGAATCGAACAACACGGGAATATACAGTTACGCACAGAAATTGACCATAATGAACCTAAAAATCACCGAATTCTGGTGCGCCATCGAACTTGAATACTCATCAGACAACAGCATAATCGGCAATGAACTAGTGAACAATACTCAGGGAGTGCGGATTTATTCATCTTCAAACAACACCATCTCTGGAAACAACCTAACAAACAACAAGCAAGGCATCACCCTCACCGCCGCCCACAACAACATCAGCGCAAACAACATAACAGGCAGTTCAGAATATGGCATCAAACTGTTTTGGTCCTTCAATAACATATCAGAAAACAGGATAACGAACAGCGGTTGCGGCGTAATCTTCGAGGATTCGACGCATAACGTTTTCAGAAGTAACATTTTTGCAGAAAACAGCCACGTTTTTTCCATGTCAGGCTCGCCATTTCAAGAGTACATTCAGGATGTGGACAGCTCAAACACTGTAAACGGCAAACCAATCTGCTACTGGATAGACAAACAGGATTTGGCGGTTCCAACTGACGCGGGATGGGTTGCCCTAGTAAACTGCACACGTATCAAAGTTGAGAACCTGAATCTTGCTGGCAATCAAGAAATATGGTGTATCTTGACTACAAACTCAACTGTCGCCAAGAATTTGGTGGCAGACAACCAAGTGTGTATATACCTCAGTGAAGCATCAAACAACACTATCGAAGAGAACACACTAACAGACAGCGACTGCGGCATCCAGCTTGAAGAATCATCTAACAACTACATAAAACATAACAGCATAACGGACAGCACAACAGGGATAGCCCTCACTTTTTCAACAAAAAATGTCATACAACAAAACACAATAGCAAGAAATAATCAAGGCATAAAACTGAGCACATCCAACGCCAACAATATTTCAGGAAACAACTTGACCGCAAACATGCAAGGCATATATTTTGAACGTAGAATCACCATCATGGATTACTATGATCCATACAATTCCAGCATCATCTATTCATCTTTAAACAACACATTTTCCAAAAACAACATAAGCGAAAACAACTGCGGTGTCTACATGTCCTCAACTTCGAACAACACATTTTCTGGCAACAACTTCGTAAACAACACCGATCAAATCAAAATAAAAGACTCCACTATTTTTCTTGAAGCCAATGACATCGAACCAAGCAGCAGATTTGCCTCAGTTAATTTTTGGGATAACGGAGAGGAAGGCAACCACTGGAGCGACTACACGGGTACAGACAGTAACGGAGATGGATTGGGAGACACACCATACGTCATCGACGAAAATAACCAAGACAACTATCCGCTCATGAAGCCATGTGAAACCCAAGAAGACTCTAACGGCGAGCCATCAACATCAGACCTGATACTGATTGTAATAGCCGTTGTTGGCGGGTTAGCTATCGTGGGTGGCGTAGCATTCTATAGGCAAAAAAGGAAAACGTAAACTCCGGTTGCTTCTTTGCTCAATTCATTGAGTAATCATCGGGTAGTAGCTTCTGTCGTCGCCGAAGGCATAGAAGTGCCCGTTATGGAAACTGATGTCCACTCCGCCGCAGTCTGTCCCATCAAGGGTGCACCTCCAATCAAAACTGGACGAAAACGACGTGACAGACACGGTAAGCTTCAGGTTATCCACGGTTGCTGTAGAGTTTTCTGAAGCATCCACCACATCCAGCATGTTTCTCATTGACCCCAACTCTGAATCTCCTGAGTAATCCTGATAGTTTTGAAGAAAACCATCCGCCAAGTCACGAATGTTTCCAGACGGCACATCAAGATAGTGTGGCGAGCCTTCAACTACGCGCATAAGGCACCAATACAGCGTGCCGTTCCTGAATTTGAAGAGCACATCCAGTTTGCTTGTTTCGGACTCAAGACTGTATTTTCCTGTTACTTGCGCTAGACCAGCCAACCAATCAGGGTGTGTAACTGAAGTCCCCAGCAGCGTCACATCATATTTTGCTACATCTATGCGGACCACCTCCTCTAGGAAGACA
>CAZYJH010000170.1:0-3734 GCA_964647775.1 uncultured Candidatus Bathyarchaeia archaeon | reverse complement strand
AATAGAGGTACATTGTTTAAAACAGTATTTTTTCGAGAAAACCGCAGAAACCATCTTCAAATCAGGTTAAATGCGAGTTTGTTACAGTTTATTAGAACCGAAAACACGCAAAGATAGAAGGAGCTGATGCATTTGGAGCGGGAGATTCTGGTCAAAGCCGAAAACCTGACCAAAAAGTTCGGCGACCTCGTTGCAGTAGACAGCGTCAGCTTCGAAATTTTTAAAGGCGAAAGCTTCGGGTTTCTTGGACCCAACGGCGCAGGAAAAACCACAATAATGAGGATGATCCAAAGCGTCTCGCCCCTAACAGGCGGCAAACTAACACTGGCTGGAATGGATGTCCGAGAACAGAGCAGGGAAATTAAATGCCTGATTGGCGTGGCGCCCCAAGACGACAATTTGGACCCGGACTTCACAGTTTTACAGAACCTCATAGTCTACGCCAGATACTTTGATATTCCGAAAGAAAAGGCGAAAGCAAAAGCTGAGGAGCTGCTCAAGTTTATGCAGCTGGAAGAGAAGAGAGACACCATAATAAATGCCCTTTCCGGCGGAATGAGGCGCAGACTAATTCTTGCCAGAGCCTTGATGAACGACCCCAAGATACTGATTCTGGATGAGCCGACAACAGGTTTGGATCCGCAGGCGCGTCACCTGATATGGACCAAGATTCGGAGTCTGCAGAAACAGGAAGTCACAGTCATATTGACTACGCATTACATGGATGAGGCGGCTCAGCTCTGCGACAGAATAATCATCATGGATCACGGCAGAATCATCGAAAAAGGCAGCCCCGCAGACATGGTTAAGAAGCAGGTGGGAGAAGAGGTGCTGGAAGTTCTCTACAGTGAAGAAGCCATGACGTGCCTGAAACAGAATTTTCCTGACGCCAGAATAGACGTGGTTGCTGACAAAATCCAAGTTTTCGCCCATAAGCCAAGAGGCGTCTTAGCTAAAGTGCTTGAGGAAGCATCCTTTAAGGGCGCCTTGATAAGAGACAGCAACCTTGAAGACGTCTTCCTGAAATTGGCGGGAAGGAGCCTGAGGGACTAAAAATGAGTAACATAACTGCGCTCTTTCGAATCCCTAAACTCAGCTACCGCGTCTGGAAGGTTTGGACACGAAACAAGGATGTCTTCATGAAAACCTACAAAACCAATTTTCTTCCCTCACTGATAGAGCCTGTCCTTTACCTTCTGGCGTTAGGTTTTGGGCTCGGAGGCTTTGTTCAGCCAATCAACGGTCAATCCTACATCCAGTTTATTGCCCCTGCGCTGGTTGCCGTGTCAATGATGTATTCTTCGTTTTACGAGTGCACTTACGCATCTTTTGTGCGAATGTATTTCCAGAAAACCTTTGACGCCATAATAGCCACGCCAGTCACCATCGAAGAGGTTATAACGGGCGAAATCCTGTGGGGCGCCACGAAGAGTCTCATCAACTCGTCGATAGTTTTGGCGGTTATTGTTGCCGCTGGTTTGGTTCCTTCTCCGCTGTTTCTGCTGATTCCCCCAGTGTCATTCCTTGTTGGACTGCTCTTCTCAGCCATAGCCATGTGCTTCACAGCCATATCGCCAAACATTGACGCCTTCAATTACCCCAGCTTCCTCTTCATAACCCCCATGTTCCTGTTAAGCGGCACCTTCTTCCCCCTAACTTCGATGCCCCAGTTTCTGCAGGTAATTACACAACTCGTTCTTCCCCTCACCAACGCTGTAGCAGTAACCAGAGCCTTAGCCCTCGGCAGCCTTCAACTGTCCCTTCTCTTGAACCTAGCGTGGATGCTGATAGTGACGCCAGTCTTATTTATCCTGTCAATAAACCTGATGAAGAAACGGCTCATCAAATAGCAACAGAAGCCGCAGGCATCAATGCTTAAATCAATCAGTGACAAGCGTACTTATGGGATAAGATGCAGACAACAAAAGTTGAAGGCAACAACCGCAAGCACAAAGTTCTCTTGTACGCCATAAGCACTTGCGGCTGGTGCAGACGAGCAAAAAATACGCTGAAGGAAATGGACGTTGAATACGAATACATCGACGTCGACATATGTGGCAGAGAAGACAGAGAAACCATAAGACAGGACATCCTGAGCAGGGGAGGACGCCTTGCTTACCCAACCATAATAGTAGACAACAAAATCCTGTTGACTGGACCCTCCAGAGAAGAAC
This sequence comes from uncultured Candidatus Bathyarchaeia archaeon, assembly GCA_964647775.1. Classification (GTDB taxonomy): domain Archaea; phylum Thermoproteota; class Bathyarchaeia; order Bathyarchaeales; family Bathyarchaeaceae; genus Bathyarchaeum. The sequence continues at coordinate 1,560 of CAZYJH010000170.1, read as the reverse complement.
TAAGAGAGGTTCTGGAACGTTGACAACACTGGAACAGGTCCGCGAAAGAGCCGAAAGCGATGCCAAAACCTATGGTTACTATCTGACTCCAGACAAGGAGATTCTGCGGGACCTTCTGGAAGGACTACGAAAAAATGAGGAACGTTACGGCTACCCATCATGTCCATGCCGATTAGCCAGCGGAAAAATCGAGTATGACAGAGACATAATCTGCCCATGCGACTACCGCGACCCAGACATAGAAGAGTACGGCTTCTGCTACTGCGCACTATACGTCAGAAAAGACGTGCACGAAGGAAAAAAGGATATAGAACCCATCCCAGAGCGAAGACCCCAAGAAAAACAGATGAGAGCCTACACGGAATCACCTGAAACACAAACAAAGAAAACACAGAAAACAACAAGAGAGTCCGAGAAACCTTCCGCACCCAAAATGAAACTGTATTACTGCAGGCAATGCGGTTACGTCTGCTTCCGCGAAGAACCGCCATATATCTGCCCCATATGCAAAGCCAAAAAAGAGATGTTCGCCGAATTAAAGGCAACAACAGAAATCCGCGAAAACCCCACATAAAGAACTTGGACACAGACAACGCCGCATATTAGGCTCCTAATAACAGAGCATTGTTGAAAACAGTCTTTTTTCTGGAAAACGAAGCATAACCAACAACCAGTTTTCTGTTAGAAAGTATTATATGTACAGATAGCCGATTGAATAGTGTCTTGTTTATGAATTTGTCTCCAGCACATTATCTGCTAATCTGTTTGGTCATAGTCATAGCAGTGTTCATACTCATCCTCCTGTTGCCAGCCATGCTGGAGCTGAGGAAACCCAAAGATGCGGGACCAAGAAGAATAGATGAAGAGGACGAAGAGGACAGCTAACACCAAAACGCTTTGTTTACTGTTTGGCTGGGGAAATGGGTGGCGCCGCCGGGAGGACTCGAACCTTCGACCCACGAGTTAACAGCCCGTTGCTCTACCGAACTGAGCTACGGCGGCTCAATCAACAATCTAAGTGGTGCCGCTAATCTGAGAATTTGTGGCGCTATTTAAGTTTAATCGACCAAAACCCAGACACATTCTCTCTTATTCGCCAATAACCGAGAAATGGGGCATAGAATAGAATAAATTCTGCCCCGAACAACAGTAAACACGAACACGGATGAAGGTTGAAGTCAAGTTCTTCACTTCTTTGCGGGAAATAACAGGCAAGAAGACAGAGGAAATCCAGCTACATAACACAGTCACAGTTGAGGAGCTGCTGACCCTGCTTTCTGACAAATACGGCAAACAGTTCCGCGAATACGTCTACAGCAAGAAAGGGAAGGTGCAAGGTTTTCTGTCATTTCTTGTAAACGGCAAAAACATCAACGTCCTAGAAGGCTTCGGCACAGAGTTGAAGGAAGGAGACGTCTTGGCTATTCTTCCTCCAGTGGGCGGAGGCTAACTTTACATTATTTCAGCTTCAAGATAGGTAGAGAACGAATTAACTACCCGAACCTGAACAAACCTTCCAACCAAAGATTCTCCACCCTTAACCACAACAGGCTTGTAAGC
>CAZYJH010000169.1:0-3896 GCA_964647775.1 uncultured Candidatus Bathyarchaeia archaeon | reverse complement strand
TACTTCTTCAATTTGATAATTCCGTCAGGTTTGGCTAGGTAGACGATGTCTGCCAATCCAATGAAGAGTCCAGTTTCTATTACTCCGGGGATAAGCTTGAGCCGCCGATTCAGTTCCTCAGCATCAGTTATGGGACCAAAATCCACGTCCAAGATGTAGTTGCCGTTATCCGTTACAACTGCGCCAACCTTGCCCTTAGACTCCCGCAGAAACGGCTTACCGCCCAGCTCTTTTATCTGCGCCGTGGCTGTTGCCAAGGCAAAGGGCAAAACCTCCACTGGAACCTTAAACACCCCCAGCGTCTCCACAAGCTTCGTCTCGTCAGCGACTATAACAACCTGCTTGGCTGCTGAGGCAACAATCTTCTCTCTTGTTAAGGCTCCGCCCCCGCCCTTAATCATGTCCAGCTTCTTGTCAACCTCATCGGCTCCGTCAATGGCTAAATCAAGGACTGGATGCTCATCTAGGGTCGTAAGGGGAACGCCCTCCCGCACAGCCACCATCATAGCCTGACTGGAGCTGGGAACCCCCAGAACATGTATTCCTTTCTGCCGAATCAGCCGCCCAATCTCCTCTATGACAAGGGCAGCTGTGCTTCCACTGCCTAATCCGACAACAAAGCCGTCCTCTACATGCTGGACTGCCTCCAAGGCTGCCCTACGTTTAGCTTCTGCTCTCCAGGTCACCTTTTCAGGCCTCAGTTTCCATTTGCCCAAGCCGCTCCAGAACCTTTTCCACCTCGGATCTGATCTGGTCGATTCTTTCTTCAGCCTCGGTTTTCTTGGGTTTCGAGGGCTTCCGCGGCTTACTCACAGCTTTTTCAGACCGAGAAGACGATGCAGCTGGTGAAGGCTGGGGGACCTCAGGTTTCGGCTTTAGGTCCAGATTAATCCTTAAGCCGCCTATCTTTTTGTTTATCTCATCGAACCGTTCATTGAATAGTTTGATGAGGTCTTCTTGCATGCCTTCTAGTTCATGGAGTGCTACAACTGACTCGTTTTCGGTGATGGAGTCTTTGATTTCTTTTATTTGCGCCTTGTAATTTTGTGCTAGGCGGTCTCGCTCTTTCTCGTCTATTTTTCCTTCTGCATGAGCTTCGTAGATGCGGCGGATGCCGAAACTGAGGATTTCCCTTTCTACATCTAATCTACTAAGTTCCTTCTTGGATTTTTGAGCATCAAAATTTGTGACTGTTCGGTCTCCACCCAGGGGCAATATCGAGGGCGCCTCTGGAACCTCCGAAGGCACTTCCCTGACCTTTTTCTTTTCACTCCTCATCAAGTAGACTGCTATCAAAGCTACTACAACGGCCCCTGCTGCAACCGCATACGGTAACACATCAGAGATCACAAGGTTCCTTCTCCAACCACGTTCCTTTTTTTTATTGTTGTATATAAGTTTGAGGAATAGCCTTCTGAAGCTTTTGGTCATTTTTGTACAAAAATCTTCCGTATACCCGCAGAAAACCATTCATATGGGAGCATTTAGCACGTTGGGAACGAAAAAGCTGATGGCTAAGATAAAGATTATGCGGGGAAGAGACAGAGCTCTTCACTGGGCTTCTTTTGTTATCTAAGCCGCTTTTTTATGCGGTGTCGTATGTTCAGGTAAGCTGTATGTCTTTGAAACAAGCTTACAGGTTTTGAAAAGAGTGAAGTGTGTCTTAACTGCTGAGGTCTAGTCTACACCAGTTCCTTCTGTGCCCGCTGAGCTACTCAATCTCAAATTTTTCTGTTGACGCGAGCTCCAGCTCGTTTGTGAAGTTTCTGATGACGTGTTTTTGCTGTATTCTTGTCCACACTGTTGGACCTAGCAAGGTGACGAGACCAGCCGTTATCATGGCTGCTGTGATTGGAAGGATTGCTGTTGTGTACGTGTTTTGCCACCACTGAAGAGATCCTTCGTAGCTCCACATTTCTTCCGCCGTCAGCTTTGAGGAGCCTAGAACCTGGGTGTAGCCTTGGATGACTGATGTTGTATAGAGCAAAGTGCTGAACCCTGCTATCACGAGCAGAATTGCCGTTAAAGTCATTATTCTGGTTCGGTTGAGGTTTTTCAGGTTTTTGAGTGCGAACATTTCTAATCCCCGTTCACGTTTATTATGTCTTCTGACTTAATATATCGCTTATTGCGGTTTAGACCGTAATTTAAACCATGACATATATCGAAAACAGCAACATGCTCGTCAGCCAGTCTGCTACGCGCCTGAACGCAAGCCGAACAGGGAACCGCTTTAAACTTCTCTCTATGATGGGCGGCTTTTCGGACTCAGTTATGAGTTGACTGTTTTTTGCCCATTACGGAAGCTGAAAGCTTGAACTTCATTTCATAGAGCTGGTCGAGAAGCAGGAAGTGGGCTTCAACTTCTTCGTATTCTTTTTTAAGTTTGAGGCATAAACGTTTGATGCTGGCGGTTTGGATGATTTGGGCTCCTTCTTTTCCCAGCAGTTTCTCGAGGTATGCGATGGTATCGTCGATTTTGTTGTTGACTTCTTCTAGTTTCAGGGATGTGTGTCTTTCGGTGAATGCGTGAATCAGTTCGGAGATGTTTTCGCCAAGCATTAGTTTGAGTGTGTCATCTAGTGATTCAAACATCAAATCGTTAAAGCTGTTCATTTGTTTCACCCATAAATTAAAGCCGATACTGTCTGATGTCTATTCAGATTCTACCTAAATACTTTATGTTTTGGTCCGATTCGGAATTCGAATTGTGTGTAAATGTTATATAGAAAAATGAACTAACTAGTCTAATTCTAAATTGGAGTCTGAGTAAATGTCAACAAAAATTGTGGAAAACCTGAGGAGACGAACAATAAAAACATTCATGGACATGCTAATACTGGCTGAGCTACAGGACAAATCTCTGAGCGGCTACGACATCATCAGCATCATTCACAAAAGATTCAACATCCTGGTAAGTTCAGGCACAGTCTACTCTCTGCTGTATTCGCTTGAACGGAAAGGGCTAGTTGCCGCTGATGTGGACCAACGGAAACGAGTTTACACCTTAACCGAAAAGGAGAACAAACCCTAGAAACTGTAGGGAAAGCAAACGGAGAAATTAACGGTCTTGTGCAAACTCTGATAGCACGCAATAAATAGGATAATCGCCTGAATAGTGCCTGCAAAAGCATCTAACCATCTTACTGTCTGCAGGTTGCACAAGCACTATTCTATACTCTGAATTTTGTTGAATTCTGTCGTGCATGATTTTTGTGTGTATCCTGCATGGCGAGCTTCGAAGCTTAAACTTGTAGAAGCCCTAAGATACGAATAACATCGGGGTTCAGAATTCTAATGTGCTTGTGAACACTAGTCTACAACCTTTTGCTGTGCGAGAAAAAATCAGAAAAAAGACTAATTTCAACAATGAACCTCTATTAGGAGCCTAATAGACGCAGTTCGTGGAAAAAGTATAACAGCCAAGTTCACATTTTCTTGCAAGCCTAGAACTTCAAGAAAAAGGCGCGCGCCATCTAATCCTGTCACGTCGGGTCAGGTGCAGTAGGCGGAGCGGTCTCCGCCGAAAACAATCCTGAGCGAGCTTCGAGGCTGCCGTCATCATTAAGTTATGCTATATATTTTGGATTAACAATTCTGAAATAGGTTCTTTGAAAATACTTTTTCTTATGAACAAAAGAGACAAAATAGGCATCTATATTCTTCTTACCATATACGCTCTACTTGCAGCGTCCGCCTTCACCTACTATATGCTGAATCCATTGGTCATTGACAGCGTTCACACAAGGGAACTAACCGTCACACAAATGGAGTTCACAACCTTAAGTGACACTAATATTATTATTCTCTACGCTAGAAACACAGGAAAGTTTTCAGCAACAGTTACATTTGCCACTGTAAAAATAAACGGTGACACACAAAACAAAATCACAGGA
>CAZYJH010000168.1:0-3897 GCA_964647775.1 uncultured Candidatus Bathyarchaeia archaeon | reverse complement strand
CAAAGGGTATTCTATGGGTGTTGATGTTTTCAGTGGCGAGATTGTTGACATGTTCAAGAAAGGAGTTATTGAACCGTTAAGCGTAAAGGAGCAAGCAATAAAATCAGCTTCAGAGGCGTCAACGATGATTTTGAGGATTGACGATGTAATATCTGGCAGAAAGACCGCAGCTCCTCCTGGTGGTCAAGGTGGAATGCCTCCAGAATACTGAGAATTCACTGCGTGTAATTTGATTTAACCCCGAAATGTTCGTTCTATTTCGTTGGTTCTTTAGCTGTTTTTCCCGGAAAAACGCAGATACCTTTGATTTAGTTGTGCTTTGTGAAAATAAGCTTATTTTGACATTATATCAAACCTGTGCTAAACTCAGATATATCAAAATACCGTATGATAAAAAACCGTAATGTTCGGGGATTCGAATCAAACTTTTATAAACACGTGGATGTGTTCTTAAGAAGAAATGACTGAAGACAAGAAGGAAAAGGGCTCAGCTGTTTTTCCCATGTTTCTGATGGGTGGCTTATTCGTAATTATCCATCTTCTGGCTATTCTGATAACGAAACCCTTTGAGGACTCGGGCTTAGACGTTTTCGACAACCCGAACGACCCCGTGAACGTGATTATCTTCTTCGTGATTATGCTGGTGGTCACAGCCACCATACTGTTGATTGCCAAATTCTGGAAGAAACAGTTCATTCAAGTCATCATCCTAGGCTCGATAGCATACACGTCATTTTTCGTGTTCTATCCGCTGCTGTCCTTTGTGGTTCCATACCAGATAGCGCTCGGTCTTTCTGTAGCCGCCGCAGCAATCCTGGTTGTGGCGCTCATCAAATATCCGGAATGGTACATCATAAACCTGTGCGGCATAATCGTGGGCGTAGGCGCCATCGGAATATTCGGCATCTCCCTCAGCATCTTTCTGGTAATCGTGATGCTCATCGGACTGGCAATATACGATGCCATCTCAGTCTACAAGACCAAGCACATGATTGACCTAGCAGACGCGGTTATGGACCTCAAACTGCCCGTCATGCTGGTTGTCCCAAAAACTCGAACATACTCGATGCTTAAGGAGACAAAGGGGCTGAAAGAAAAGCTTGAGGACAAAGAAGAGCGGGAAGCCTTTTTCATGGGCTTAGGAGACATAGTGATGCCCGGAATATTGGTTGTCTCCTCCTTCTACAACATTGCCGACAACGGGCTTCTCATAGCATTATCCGTCATGATAGGCACGCTTGTGGGCTTTGCGGTTCTGATGTCGGTTGTGATTAAAGGGAAGCCGCAGGCTGGACTGCCCTACTTATGCAGCGGCGCCATTCTGGGCTACGTTATATCCAGCTATCTGCTGTCCGGAGGATTAGCTGGCTTAGTCCTTCCCTTCTAGCGTCACACTCACACATTCTGAAACTTTGGAGCCTAGAGGGGTTTCTAAAGTGCCGCAGTTTAATCACGTTTTGTGAGGGCGGCTCCCTATTTTCTCTTTTTTGTTTGATTAGGTATGGCAAAATCTTTTAAGAACAAAAACTGAAAGATGTTTCTGTATTGAGTTGGGGGAGCTTAAACAGCTAGTCTGTGGTCAAAAGGGAAAACTATCAGAAGACAAAAACCTGTTTGCCGATGATGATGAAAGCTGTTGATTTCTGGCAGATTAGCTGTGGACAACTGACTCGCAGCACTATCTAGACTTTCTTATTGCGACGCAGACCGCTATAGTCTACGACAAACTCTTCTCAGCCGGTGTCGCCGGAATAACGTACTGCTACGATCTTACCACGGGCGATCTACTATGGTCTCACGAAGCAAGCGACCCCTTCCAGGAAATCTTATGGTCTAATAATTGGTGGGCTCAAATACTGTTCATTACCGATGGAAAACTCTATATGGGTCATTCAGAGCACTCGCCTATTGATCCCAAACCACGTGGTGCACCATTCTATTGCCTTAACGCAACAAACGGAGATGTAATTTGGGAATCAGAGGGATTATTCCGTCAAAGCAACTGGGGAGGAACAGGCGTTATCGGTGACAGTATAATAGCGACGCAGGACACGTACGACCAACGCGTATACGCCATAGGTAAGGGAGGAAGTGAAATCACCGCCTCGATCAAAAATAATGTTGTGCCGCTGGGAAGTACTGTGTTAGTCGATGGCACGATGATGGATGTTTCTCCTGGCACAGAAGACACTACAACGAAACTAAGATTCCCGAATGGAGTTCCCGCAGTCTCTGAAGAAAGCATGTCCGACTGGATGCTGTACGTGTACAAGCAGTTTTCGCGTCCAGCAGATACGACAGGTGTTAAGATAAAATTTGCAGCTATTGATCCCACTGGAAACCACAAAGACCTTGGTGAAGCTATCAGCAACTCGTACGGCAGCTACGGTTTCGAGTTCAAACCTGAAGATGAAGGCCAATACATGATCACCGCCACCTTTGAAGGTTCCAATTCATACTACCCTTCAACCGCAGTCACGTATCTGAGCGTTGTTCCAGCAGCAGAGAAATTAGACATTCCAACAGTTGATGAGATTGCCCAGACGACAGTTAGCCAGATGCCAGCATATCCAACGCCTCCAACCGCAGATGAAATCGCTCAGGAGACTGTAAACCAGATGCCAGCATACCCAGAACCCACCACATGCCCAGAAATACCCGCCTACCTAACAATCGACATAGTAAGCATACTGCTGGTTGTCATCATCCTAATCATCGGATTATACTGCTGTTTCGTAAAAAAACAAAAATAAACCCAAATTTCCCTTCCCTTTTTTTATTCGGGAAGTAAAACCTCAGAAGAAAATGGGCTGAAAAGGCTCAGGCACAGGAATGATACGTACCAAAGCAGCAGCATGCCCAATTCCATTGTCTTAACCTCTCCCTCTTTGGCGCCTGTGCTGGAGCCTCAGCAAACCCTTGTGTGCTGCAGTAGAGTTTAGTGCTGGCTAAAGGAGCCTCTTCGCATTTTAGACTTGGATTCTGTCGTGACGTGGTATCCCCCGTGTTCAAGGTGTTTGATTAACCTCGAGAAAATCAGAAAATTGGCTGCATCTAGGCGTTCTGGAACCTTGAAACCCAAAGGTATTTCTGAAGTGATGCTGTTAAACAGGAGTGGAAAAGGGAAAAAGTATTTAAAACTCGGAAAGAGGATAAGGCAACATCAAAGGGTGTATCTTAGCGATGGTAAGAAAAGCGAGAATCAAGCTGACAAGTACAGACTACAAAAAGCTTGAGAATGTATGCGGAGAACTGAAAGTCATCGCTGAGAAGACGGGAGTAAAAATCACGGGACCACATCCTCTCCCAACGAAGCGGCTCAAGGTTCCGGTGCGCAAAACGCCGTGCGGTCAGGGAACTGCAACTTGGGACCGGTGGGAGCTGCGGATTCACAAGCGCCTCATCATAGTTGATGCTGAGGAGCGGGTTATGCGGAGAATCATGAGGGTTCGTGTTCCCGAAGAAGTTTTCGTCAGCATAGAATTACTGTAAGTTTCTGTTCTCGTTTTTCTGTCGCTTGTTCTGTTACTAGAAAGAGTGTTTAGTTGTTTAGTACAGCATGTACGTGTAAGCAGTCAATACGATTGCTGCGACAAACGCTACTGCCCAGATTGGCTTGTTCCACCTGAACACCTTCAAGCCATCAAATATGCCAAAGGGAATCAGATTAAAGACCGCCAAAAACGCGTTGATGAAGGCGATAAACCAGAAAAGCTCTTGCCCCGCTGCCGCAATCATGATGCACACTGCTGAAAGAATCAAGTTTGTTACTGGTCCAGCGATGGCGGTTTTTCCCACAGTTTCCCTTGTTCCTGTACCCGCAATCATAACTGCCCCCGGCGAAATAAGTTTGAAGGGAAGAAACATTGAAATCAGGGTTATGAGGGCGCCCTGCAT
>CAZYJH010000167.1:0-3951 GCA_964647775.1 uncultured Candidatus Bathyarchaeia archaeon | reverse complement strand
GCTACAAGCCCATAAACACACCATTAAAATCTTCCATTTATTAAAGGATTTTCTTCGATGATTGTGTGAAGGGTTATGAAATAGAAAGAAAGGCGAGGTAGAGCTGTTTAAAAGAGTTAGCTCTAGAAGCCCAGGTCGTATGCTTCTTCGCCATGTTGGGTTAGGTCTAGACCTTTTGCCTCTTCCTCTGAACTTACTCGTAGCGGCGAAAAGATGTTGATTATCTTCAGCAACAGGTAGGATCCAAAGAAGGAATAAGCCGCCACTATAAGGACTGACAGTATCTGTGCAACCAACAATTCAGCATTGCCATAGAACAGCCCGTTTACATCGTTTACCATTGTGGTCGCAAATAGGCCAGTTGCTATTGAGCCCCATACTCCGCTTACTCCATGGCAAGCAAAGACGTCCAATGAGTCATCGATTCTTGTTTTTGCTGCACGCCAATTAGCCACCAAGTTCGATGCCACACCTGCAACCATGCCTATGACAATCGCTGAGTTTACAGTGACAAACCCAGACGCGGGAGTTACTGCAACTAATCCACAAACTGCGCCAACAGCTATGCCCACTGCTGAGGGTTTCCCTTTTTTCACCCAATCAACAACCATCCAGCTTACTGCGGCTCCGGCAGCAGCCAAGTTTGTGGCTACAAGCGCCGAAACAGATACCGCGTTTGCTTCTAATGCGCTCCCTGCATTAAATCCGAACCAGCCAAACCACAGTAACGATGCGCCCAGTATTACATAAGGTATGTTGCATGCCTTATGTTCAACTCCATTACAGCAGTTGTTCTCATGCTCTACATCTTCTTTTCTTCTGCCAATGACCAACGCGGCGGCTAGGGCAGAAAATCCTGCAGTAACATGGATTACAATTCCGCCGGCAAAGTCAACTGCTCCTAACAAGTCTAGCCACCCATTGACGTTCCATACCCAGTGCGCTATTGGCGAGTAAATGAAGGTGGACCACAGTATGGTGAAGATTAGCAGTGAACGGAACTTGATTCTTTCTGCGAAAGCTCCGATGATCAGCGCTGGTGTGATTGCCGCGAACTTTAGCTGAAATGCAAAGAACAGTAACTCAGGGATTTGGGTTGCATAGGGGCTAACTGTGTATATTCCAATGTTGTTTAATCCTGCCAGCGACAGGTCTCCTATGACGCCGCCAACGCTTGTTCCAAATGTGAGGCTGTAACCCCAAAACGTCCAAACTAGGCTCGATACTGCAAAAATGATTAAGCACTGTATGATTGTTGAAACAAGGTTTTTCTTTCGTACGAGTCCTGCGTAAAAGAATCCTAGCGCTGGAGTCATCAGCATTACCAGTGCGGTTGCGGTTGAAATCCACGCTATGTCTCCTACTGCCATTGGTTGCACCTCTTGGTTTTTGGTCGTGTCGTCGTTTTTTCAATGTTGATTTTCATGGTTGATGTTTCTCCAACTATTTTATGCCTCGCTGAATATGCATTCAGTTATATTTAAGTTTTTTGAACCTATTGAATATTTGTTGATTATTTTTAATATGATTGAACACTCGTTCAGTTCAATGCTGAATGTTTGTTCAATTGGCTTCTGGAAATATCCGCTGCGTATTCACTTTTAAAAACCGTGTTCAGGACTCGTTGAATATTCTTCCAGTGAACCACTGAGTTCGTTTCTTGATTGTGTGCTGTGCGTGAAATTTTCAGAAAAAATACTGTTTTCAACAATGTACCTCTATTAGGCTCCTACTATGATTGACGTGTCTATATGTGGAGAGCCCCTCCTATAATTTAACAAATTGTTATCATGTTTGTGTGATTTATTGACTTTATGTTCGCAATATTTATAAGTATGTGTGTGCTTTGTCTATCGGCAATAGGTTGCCGTATGCCTAAAAACTAGGGTGTAAACACGATGAAACGGGTCTCAATCAAAGAAGAAGCGTGCATAGGATGCGGACTCTGCCAAGTCTACTGCACAGTAGAGCACTCCAAATCCAAAGACCCAATAAAGGCATACCTAAAAGAAAACCCTAAGCCAGTCAGCCGAGTAAGAGTGGAAACAAGCAAACCAAACTCCATCTCAATCAGATGCCAACAATGCAAAGACACGCCCTGCGTAAACGCCTGCCTAACCGGAGCCATGACCCTAGACAAAGAAACCGGACAGGTAACACATGACCCAGAAAAATGCATAGGCTGCTGGACATGCATAATGGTCTGCCCATACGGCGCCATAAAACCTGATTCTACAGGAAAAATCATCACAAAATGTGACCTCTGCCCTGACCGTGAAGTCCCAGCGTGCGTGGCTAACTGCCCCAACGAGGCGCTAGTCTGCGAAGAGGTGACGCAGTGATGTCGAAGTATGTGATTATCGGAGGCTCGGCAGGCGGCATCGGAGCAGTTGAAGCCATCAGAGAAGTTGACCCAGCGGGAACGTTGACAGTTGTTTCGGAGGAAAAGGTTCCCCAGTATTCCCGTCCCATGATATCCGAGTACGTCAGCAGAGAAGCCACACTGGACACCATGAAGTATCGCGGCGACCAGTTCTGGAAAGACAACAAAGTCCAGACGCTTACTGGAAGAACCGCAACAAAAATAGACTTCACAAAAAAGCAGGTGGAGCTTGATGGCGGAACAAAAGTAGATTACGAGAAGCTTCTGATTGCCACAGGAGGCAAACCCTTTGTTCCAAGAATGGAGGGCGGCGACAAAAGCGGAGTCTTCACGTTTACAGAGCTTTCCAGCGCAGAAAAAATAGAAGCCACGCTGGAGCAATCCAAGAGCGCCGTGGTCATCGGCGGCGGATTAATCGGAGTCAGCGCATCTGAGGCGCTGGTGAAACGCGGAATAACGGTAACTTTAGTGGAACTCAAAGACAGCATACTCAGCCTCATACTGGACAAGACAGCTTCAGACATGGCAGAAAAGGTGCTTACAGAAGCTGGAGTCACAGTAATCACAGGTCAAACCGTTCAGCGGATTCTGGGCAGAAAAGACGACGAAGCCGCTGTTGGGGGCGTAGTGATGACCGACGGCACAGAAATCCCCTGCGACCTAGTGGTTGTGGCTATCGGAGTCATCCCGCGAACAGACCTAGTCAAAGACACAGAACTGAAAATTAACAGAGGAATAGTTGTGGATAGGTCAATGCGCACCAGCATACCTGACGTGTACGCCTGCGGAGACGTAGCAGAAGCCCACGACTTCCTAATAGACGGCAACCGCCTCCTTCCCCTCTGGCCCCTAGCTCATCTTGGCGGACGAGTTGCAGGATACAACATGGCGGGAAAGAAGGCGGAATACGAGGGCGGAACGGTTATGAGTTCCCTGAAATACTTCGAACTGCCCGTCATCGCCGTAGGAGACGTGAACCCAGAAGACGCCAGCGACTATGAGGTGCTGGTTGAGCTTAATCCCGAAAAAACTGTTTACAGGAAGATTCTGCTCAAAGACAACAGGATTGTGGGCTTCATCTTCTTGGGCGAAATCGAGAAAGCTGGAATACTCTTCCGGCTGCTGAAGAACCACGTTGACGTAAGCACAATCAAGGACACGCTTCTCTCTGAGGAATTTGGTATCGTAACGTTGCCTGAGCGGCTGAGACAAGAAATGTTTGTGGTGAACTAAGATGAAGGACCTAACCCGAACTAACAACCCTTACGGCGACGAGAAGGTCTTTGATGCCTGCTCCATATTCGGCATGATGAACCTTAAGGGAGAACGTTTCTCAGCTAAAGACCCAGTCCGCGCTATCGCAAACATGCATGACAGAGGAAACGGTTTGGGCGGCGGCTTTGCAGTTTACGGCATCTACCCAGAATACAAGGACGATTACGCCTTCCAGATAATGTACCTGGACAGAGAAGCAAAAAAGCAGACAGACCATCTGCTGGGTGAAAGCTTCAACATCCTCAACGAAGAGGAGATGCCGACACAGCCAGCCAACGTCAGAGACCCGCCTA
>CAZYJH010000166.1:0-3962 GCA_964647775.1 uncultured Candidatus Bathyarchaeia archaeon | reverse complement strand
GACAAAATATGGGGATACTGGGGACCAGACGACCTGTCACCGCAAATCTGGGAGTTATACTATCACCTGCTTGTCCAGTATGGCTTATCCTTAGATGTTGTTTATGACGATCCAGACTTTCCATTAGCGGACATGTACCCGGAACTCTATTACTGGAATTACACTGGATAAAGCAGACAGCAACATCCAAAAGTTTCCTCTACAAGTAATTGTGTGAGGGACAGTTTTGAAGGGCAACCGCACAAAAATGTTGAGGAACAGAGTTGCCCAAGAAGCCGCACTGCTGCTGTACACATCACAAGAAAAAGAGTACAAGCAAGCCAAGAAAAGAGCCGCAGAAACGTTGGGGGCAAGAGTTCTTCCCAGCAATTTCGAGGTTGCAGAGGAACTTGACAGAATCGCCGAAGATAGAGAAGGCGACCAAAGAAAGGAGTTGCTTCTGCGGATGCGAAAAGAAGCCAGAGAACTGATGGATGCACTAGAAGAGTTCCGTCCGCGTCTTGTGGGAAGCGTTTGGAGGGGAACAGCCCGCCAAAACAGTGACATCGATGTAGTCACATTTTCTCAGGAGCACATTCAGGTTTTAGATGCTCTTCAGAGGCACAGTTTCGAGGTTGAGCGTTCGGAGTGGGTTTCAGTAACTAAAGAGGGCAGAAAAGAGGCGTCCTTTCATATTCATGTTCTTTTGCCTTCTGGAGACGAGGCGGAGGTTGTTGTTCGATGCCTCAGCCAGTTGAGGATACCCGAAAGATGCGAGACATATGGAGACGTTAAGACGGGGCTCAGCCTAAAACAGCTCACAAAAATCCTCAAGGAGAATCCGCTTCAGAAGTTTGTGCCAACATAAAACTTCGTATTTTGGAAAAAGCGGATAATCATCACTTAAATATGTGTCTTGTTAAATGAAAATATTAGGGAGTCCACCTCTCAGCAAAGAGATAATCCGCGGGAAGGAGAAGGTCTAGACGATGGATGTTGAAAAGAAAAGGTTTCAAAGAATGTTTCCGAACTTGGCTCAAGAAGTGGAGAATGAAAACTGCGGAACAAAAATAACTTCTGTGCGGTCCGACCCAACTACTGCCGAAAAAGCGGTCTCAAAAAAATTCACTGATTATACGCCTGATGTGATTGATTTTCTTCGTAGATGCGACAAAAAGGAGCAGGCGGAAGAGATAATCTGCTACATGGAGACGCGGGGCGAGATAAGCTGTGAGTATGCCAGAAAACTTAGAAAACAGCTGAAGGAAAAAGGCGTCAGAAGCTTTGGGTCAAAAAAAGAGGACGACTACTATCTGAAACAAGACGGTTTTTAAGCCAGAAAAAGAGAAAAGAAAAAACCAAGGGTTTGCCAAACTCGCTTTGATGCTGCTGTATTCTCAGCGCTTCAAGATTATCTCTATTGTTGAAACGTTTTTTGTTCCATCTTCTCGCTGCAGTTCTTCGGTTCCTATGGTTATTTTGTCGGCTTTCAGTTCTTTCAGGAACTTGCGGCGAACTATCTCAGCAGCGTCAACAGCCGTTGTGATTGCACGTCCCCGAGCCTTCAAAGATGCCTCTTTGACTTCAGGCGAATTGAAGTGGGTAATCACTGCCATCACGTAGCTCATTGCAGGTTTCGTTCCAACATAGATTGTATTCTGATCCTTCGACACATAGCCACCTCCTTCTGGTTCTTTTACTGTCTCCTTTGTTTTGCATGTTTGGAATCAGATTCAATGAAAGCGAACCCAGTTCCCATCTCAGCTATTCTCTATGTACCCTTTTTTAATCTTTGGCATAAAATCGGGTTGAAAGACTTTTGTTCCATTAACGCTGATAACATTATAGCATTAAATGGTGTGTTGATGGCTGTGAAGCGTGCCCTGATTTCCGTTTATGACAAGACAGGTATCGTCAGTTTTGCCAGAGAACTAGCCAAACTTGGATTTGAGATAATTTCAACTGGCGGAACCTTAGAAACTTTGAAGGACTCGGGAATCCTGTCTGTTAAGCATGTTTCTGAGGTTACGGAGTTTCCTGAAATACTTGGGGGCAGAGTTAAGACTGAGCACCCAAAGCTGATGGGCGGCATACTTGCCCTAAGAGACAACAAAGAGCACATGAGAGAGCTTGAAAGCCTTAGCATTGAGCCAGTTGACTTGGTTGTCTGTAATCTGTATCCATTCGAAAAGGTGACGAAGCAGGGAGCTGACCTGAAGACCGCCCTAGAGAACATTGACGTAGGCGGACCAAACATGATCAGGGCGGCAGCAAAAAATTTCGAGAACGTAATCGTAGTCGTTAACCCCCGCAGATATGGTCAAATTCTCAGCGAATACAAGAAGAACGGCACCGTGAGTGCTGAAACAAGAAAAGTTTTGGCTGTGGAAGCCTTCAAAGAAACCGCAAGATACGACTCGGCAATCTACAGGTTCCTAGAGAAAGCTTCTGTTTGAGTCATCCAATTCTTTGTTGCGTGTTGGCTGGGTGGCACGTTTTATATTCTGCTCTGAGAAGTAACTTTTGTTGTGGAGTTCTGTTTGATGATCAAGATTGCCTGTTATGGGGGAGTGGATGATATTGGAGGAAACAAACTTCTTGTCAAACTCGGCAAGGGGTCAATCTTCCTCGATTTTGGGCTTTCATACAGTGAAGAGAGCCTGTTTTTTGAAGAGTTCCTGCAGCCTCGGTCAGCATGCAAAATTCATGATCTACTGAAACTAGGTTTATTGCCGCATATAGATGGCGTCTACAGGCAGGATGCCCTTTGCCCAAAAGATTTCGAAAATTATGATGTTAAAGCAAAAAACTTGTGGAAACTGGATCTGCAAAGTTTTGAGGAGGCAGTGAAGGCGGGTTCTTGGCATCCTGATGCAGTGTTTATTTCGCATGCGCATCTGGACCATTGCGGGTATGCTCCCTATTTGGGGGACATGCCATTTTTGTGTTCTGAGATGACACAGAAACTGATGGATGCTGTAGCTGAGATTGGTAATTTGCAGGGTCTGGATAAGCAACTGACAGCTGTTAAAAAACGTGAGATGGGGACGCTGAAGACAGGATTTTTTGCTGGTGAACCCAAAGTAGACTACTCAAAGGAAGAGGAACAGCGGCATTTCCTTAATTTGGAGCATAAGAAAGCCAAGCCAATCGAGAACGGCTTAACTGTTACCGGCTTCAATGTTGACCATTCGATACCGGGGTCTATGGCATGTCTCGTCGAATCAACCGACTCTCAGGTGCTTTACACTGGAGACATTCGGTTCCATGGCAAATCAGGTTACGATTTGGGGGAGGAACTGAGCGGTCTTGCGCCGGACGTAATGTTCTGTGAAGGAACCCGCATAGCCAAAAATGAGCCAGACGACGAAAAAAAGGTGCAAACAGACCTCACGGACATATTTTCAGGCTGTGAAGGATTGGCTATGGTCGGCTTCACATGGAAGGACATAGACAGGTACGAGACTGTCCGAGACGCGGCGCTAGAAAGCGGCAGAATTCCGGTTTTTGATCCGCGTCTAGCTTACCTGTTGGCTAGGATCGGAAGAAGCGTGTATGATGAGGGCGCCAGCGTGTTTCTTGAAAGATGCGGATGCATGCTCTATTCTCCGGGCGATTACAGCAACTCTAAGCATAAAGTGGGGGATATGCCGCTTTCGGAGTGGAGCAGCAAACCCGACGTAGTGGTGGACACTAAACATCTGGAGAACGGCGTATCAGCCATCGAGCTGAGTGAAAAACCATCAGACTATGTTTTGCATCTGGACTATTTCCGTTTCAAAAACATTTTAGACTTCGATCTTCCGGAAGGTTCCGTGTTTGTGAGGGCACAATGTGAACCATTTAATCCCAAAATGGAGCTTTCTCACGAACGGATGATACGGTGGCTGAAGCACTTCAAAATAAATGCCAAGAATGGCTGTGAACCTTACCAGATTCACGCTAGCGGTCACGCTTCTGGTCCAGAAATACAGGAGATGATA
>CAZYJH010000165.1:0-4001 GCA_964647775.1 uncultured Candidatus Bathyarchaeia archaeon | reverse complement strand
GGGCTATCCTCTCCTGTAGGGGTTCGCAGGTTCGATTCCTGCCCGCCGCACCACCGTTTGTTTTGGGTGTGGAAGTTTTTATATGAACAGTCGTCCTATAGAATACAGGGTACTTTTATGGTGTTGAGTAGACAGTTTTTCTTTCAAGCCATCAATGTGGTCGCCTTTGCAGTAACTATCATAGTTAATGGGCTGGCTGGAAGCACAACAGTGCTGGGCGGCGTGACAAGCGCACAGGTTTCCGACAACTATCCAACCCTGATTACTCCCGCAGGCTTCACCTTCGCCATCTGGGGAATCATCTACACCCTTCTGCTGCTCTTCACGGTCTATCAGCTTCTGCCCAAAAACAGGGACAAACCGTTTCTCAGCCAAATCGGCGTGCTGTTCGGGTTAAGCAGCGCCTTTAATGTTTGTTGGCTGTTCCTCTGGCACTACAACTACATAACATACAGTCTAGTTCTGATGCTCGCACTTCTGGCATCCCTGATTCTAGTCTACTTGCGGCTTGGCATCGGCAAAACTGCCGTTTCACTTAAAGAAATGACTTTTGTGCATTTGCCCTTCAGCGTCTACCTTGGCTGGATAAGCATCGCAACCATAGCCAACGTGTCTGTGGCGTTGACTGCTGCGGGCTGGGACGGATGGGGCATCTCAGATGCTACCTGGGCTGTGGCTATAGTCTGTGTGGCGCTGCTGTTGTCCTTGGCTGTGCTTGTGACAAGAAAGGACATAGCATACAGTTTCGTGGTTGTCTGGGCTCTGCTGGGCATACTGACTGCACAGAGCGAACATGAAGCCATCGTTTTGGCATCCGAGATAGGCATAGTGCTTCTTCTCGCCGCCATCGGAGTAACAGTTGCCAGTTCAAGACTTAAACGCTGAAACCGTTCTGCTATTAATAGGTGAACAGTGGCTTGATGAAGAAAACCAAGATTGTATGCACAATCGGACCCGTCAGCATGCAAACCGAAACACTGGAGCGGATGGCTCAGGCAGGCATGAACTGCGCCCGAATAAACACCGCCTACGGAGACCTTGACCGCTACCAGACTGTTATAGAAAATGTTCGGAAAGTAGCTGATATTCCTGTGATGGTTGACCTTAAGGGTCCAGAAATCAGGCTTCGAACCGACAAAGAGTGGACAGTTAATGAGGGGGACGTTCTGGAGGTCGGCTTCAACCGGGAACCCGTCAGCTTCAACCACAACTTCATCGCCCAAATGAACGTCGGCGACCCGCTTCTCATAGATAATGGCAGAATCATAACAGAAGTCACCGAAAAAGGTGAAGATACTCTTCGTCTGCTGGTGAAAAGCGGCGGCGTAATAGCCGACGGCAAAGGCGCCAATGTTCCCAACAAGCAGCTCTCTGTTCCAACTCTCTCAGAAAGGGACCTGACCATTATCGAATTCGCGAAAGAACATGAAGTCGAATTTTTTGCTTTATCCTTCACAAGAAACGCCAAAGACATAGACAACTTGCGGTCAGCGGCTGAAGGATTTAAGGGCGCAGTCATCGCCAAAATCGAAAACTTTGAAGGAATACTAAACTTCGACGAAATCCTGAACGCATCAGACGGCATCATGGTTGCAAGGGGCGACTTAGGCGTCGAAATAGAGCCTGAACGGGTTCCGCTGGTTCAGAAGTCTCTTATCCGCAGATGCAACCAGAACGGAAAACCTGTTGTGACCGCCACGGAAATGCTGGAATCCATGATGCTTCAGCCCAACCCAACCAGAGCCGAAGTCAGCGACGTAGCAAACGCAATACTGGACGGAACCGACGTAACAATGCTCTCTGGAGAAACCGCAGTCGGCAAATATCCCGTAGAATCCGTTGCCATGATGGCTCGCATCGCCTTGGAGACAGAAAAGGCGACAAAAAGCACCGTAGAAGACAGGGGCTTCGTCAACATCTCAGACACCGTAAGCACGTCCATCCAGCGGATTTGCCATAGCATGCCCCTAGACAAAGTAGTCACGTTGACCCGCTCAGGCTACACCGCAAAAATGATATCACGATTCAAAATCAGGCAGCCAATAATCGCTGTTACATCAAACCCCATGTCGAAGCGGCAGCTGGAGCTGGTCTATGGCGTAGTCCCCATACACTATGATTACCGCCAAGAAACCGACCGAATACTCGCCGTAGCAAACAAACTACACAAAATGAAACTGCTAAACGACGAAGACACCGTACTATTCACAGCCGCCTTCAGAACCCACAAAAAACACGCAAGCAACCTCATCGAAATCCACCAAATCAAAGAACTGCTAGCCCTTACAAGAAAAAACTGAACAACACAAACATATTAGGAGCCTAATAGAGGTACATTGTTGAAAACAGTCTTTTTCCTGTTTTTTGGCACCGCACAGGCTTCAGGAAACAGTTAACGCTTCGCAGAATGAGGGGGGTGCGGAGCGCACGCCGAAGGCAAAATGGCTTGTGGAGATTTGGTGCTCAACTGTTATTAGGGACGCGTGCGCTCTGTTCAGATTCCGACTCTGACAAATAAATCATTTCTGAATTCCACCTACACATTATCTGTTCCACACACCAGCGAGTTTGTAACCAACAGAAACTTCTTTCACAATAAGGAACTCCAAAAAAGCCACACCACAAAACTTCATGTTCTCCTCTCCAACTCCGCTTCAGAACTGTGGATTTGCTGTCTGAGCCCAAAATCATCCGCTGCGGTGTTGCCAACTATCCCGTTTAGGCTGTTGGCTGCCTTTCTGGTATGAGTAAAGTATAAAGATGGGTACACCAGTCAAAGTGACGAGGGTTAAAGTTGCCTGCAATGGAAGTAGGAAGAATCTGCGTCAAAACCTTAGGGCGAGAAGCAGGAAAGAAATGCGTAGTCATAGACCTTGTAGACAAAAACTTTGTTCTCATCACAGGACCCAAAGCAGTCACTGAAATAAAACGGAGACGCGCCAACATCAGTCACCTAGAACCGACCCGCGAAAAAATCGAAATAAACCGAGGCGCAACCGACGAAGAAATCACCGAAGCACTAAAGACAGCAGGTAAACTAGACGACATGACAAAAACAGCCAAGCCCGCCCTATCCTAAATCTTTTAACCTATTCAACCCTTTTTTCCATTCCGGAGAAAAAGCATGCGAACACTCAACGAGCCTTGGAAAATCAAGCGAAGCCTGGTAGTTAAAGCTGAGGAAGAAACCGACATGCGCTTCGGTCACAGACCTGAAGAACGCCCAATCAAAGAGCACATGCGGTTCGGAATAATAAACCTGGACAAGCCTCCTGGACCATCAAGCCACGAGGTTACAGCATGGCTCAAACGAATCCTCAGCCTTGAAAGCGCCGGTCACGGCGGGACCCTTGAGGCTTAACACAGCCGGGGAAATCCCAAAGTCACCGGAATTCTACCAACTGCCATAGAGGACGCTACAAAAATTATTCAGGCTCTTCTCTTGTCAGGCAAAGAGTACGTCTGCGTAATGAAGCTCCACTCTCAAGTTCCAGAAGACCAAGTAAAAAAAGTTCTTGAAGAGTTTCAGGGAACCCTCTATCAGCGACCTCCTGTGCGATCATCAGTTAAAAGGCAACTCAGAACAAGAACAATCTACTACAACAACTTCCTTGAGATGGATGACCGGAACGTTCTCTTCAGGGTCGGCTGCGAAGCGGGAACCTACATACGGAAGCTCTGCTACGACATCGGCGAGGTTCTGGGCAGCGGCGCCCACATGCAGGAGCTTCGCAGAACAAGAGTTGGACCCTTCATCGAAGACGAAAGCCTAGTCACCCTGCATGACATTTCTTACCTGTTTAGCCAGTGGCAGGAAACCAAAGATGAAAGTCTGCTCAGAAAATTCGTTTACCCCATGGAAAAAGCCTTGGAGCTGATGCCAAAAATCAATGTGCGCGACTCCGCAGTTGACGCCCTCTGCCACGGAGCCCACTTAACCGCTCCCGGAGTGCTGTCACTGGATTCTGGAATCAAAATCGGCGACGCTGTTGCAGTTTTCA
>CAZYJH010000164.1:0-4012 GCA_964647775.1 uncultured Candidatus Bathyarchaeia archaeon | reverse complement strand
TTTCAACGCTCTAGAAAAAGAGCTGCCAACTCAACCCAAAACCCCCGAATACTTAGAATAACATTTCACACCTTCCGACACTGGAAAGCAACAACAGAATACCACAAAACCAAAGACATCCTCCATGTAATGAGAATCCTCGGTCACAAAAACATAACAAACACTCTTCGATACACTCAACTCATACAAACCGATGACGACGATTTCATCTCAAAAGTCGCAAAAACCGTTGAAGATGCCTGCAAACTGATTGATGTTGGTTACGAATACGTTACAGAATTCCAAGACCAAGGCGTCAAAATCTTCAGAAAACGGAAGTAGTGACATTCACGATTGTCGTGGGTGTACTTGTGGCGTCGGGAGTGGGATTCGAACCCACGCGACCCTTTGGGTCACAGGCTTTCAAGGCCTGCGCGTTATCCGCTCTGCCATCCCGACAACTAAACTGATTCATGAACTGCGGCAGTGTATAAGCTTTATCGCAAAACTCTTTCTACAAAGCATTAATTGCCAATCCAAAAAGAAATACGCTACAAAAAAAGGGTGGAAGAAAGTGTGTTGGCTTTAGATTTCTGGGTCTGAGAGCGGAATCATTCCAACCAGCAGTTTTCCGAAGGTGTCGATGTGCTCTTCTTCTTCGGCGAGGATTTTTTCGAAGAGCCTTCGGGTTGTGCTGTCGCCTTCGTCGTTTGCAGCCTTTATTGTTCTCCTGTAGAGGATGATGGCTTCCTCTTCCGCTTTCTGGTCCAGCCTAAGCATCTCCTCTAAGCTTGAGCCCACAAAGACGGGGTCAGGTTTCACTGTTGGGGTTCCGCCAAGATACGATAGCCGTTCAGCAATCTCCTCGGCATGCTTCATTTCGGTGATGGCTATTTCTTTGAAGATGTCTTCAACCATTGCGCCTTTGATTCCTGAAACCGTGACGTGCTGCCACATGTACTGGATAGAAACCTGCAGTTCACGTGCTATTCCCTGGTTCATTAATTCAAGCAACTTTTTTGATGCCACAAAAACACTTCCACAAATTAAGTAGTTTGAGACGTGATTTTAAGTTTTCTAAAATGACTTGAACAGTCAATTAGATGTCCAGAATGAACCTGACTGTCACGGACTCGGCGTCCTTCAGGATTTCCATCTGATGATACGTTGCAGCCTTTATTCCCACCTTTGTCGGATGCTTCTCCGAATCATAGGCTTCGCCCCACGCCCTCGCATGCAACTTAACACCTTCAGAAGTTGTTTCAATGCTCGAAACCTCAAAGCGGGAGTAAAGTTTGCCCTTCAATTCGAACTCAAGCAGCAGCTCCTCAAGCCAACTGTAAAGAAGAGCAGGCTCATCCGGCGCCTCCACCACAAAGCTTTCCTCATCCTCTGCCTTAACCTTCTCCAAGTCAGTCATAACATCAGTCATTGCAGCAGCCGCACTCT
Source organism: uncultured Candidatus Bathyarchaeia archaeon (assembly GCA_964647775.1). GTDB lineage: Archaea > Thermoproteota > Bathyarchaeia > Bathyarchaeales > Bathyarchaeaceae > Bathyarchaeum. Next base: position 2,584 of record CAZYJH010000164.1, on the reverse strand, counting down.
CGAAAGCCTCCTCTAAGCTGCCGCCATAAGCCTCAACATACGCGTCGGCGGTGTGCTCCAGAAACCTGAAACGCCTCTTCATATCCAAAACCAATCTTCTGAGAGTAGCCTCAAAAAACTTCTGCAACCTTCCCTATGGCTGCAACAGCAAGACCGACCGCATTCTCTGCATCATCCAAATCAAGAATAGCCGCTGGGCTGTGAATATAACGGGCAGAAACAGAAATTACGCCGCTTGGCACGCCTCCCCTGCTTAGGGCAATTCTGGCGGCGTCCGTGGAGCCTCTGATTCCCGTCTCCAGTTGATAAGGAATCTTGTTTTCTTTCGCCGAATCCATAAGCAGCCGCAACACTTTGGGGTGCGCAATCAAACCCGCATCTGCAACAGTCAAGACTGGCCCTTCTCCCATCTTGGCTGGCGCTTCTCCTTCTCCGACTCCAGGCGTGTCCCCAGCAATGGTTGCGTCCAAGGCGATGCCAACGTCAGGTTCTACATGGAAGGCGGCGATTGTTGCTCCTCGCAGCCCCACCTCCTCCTGTATTGTTCCTACAGCGTAAACGTTGCAGTCAACGTTCTGTAGTCGCTTCATGATTTCAATCAGTATGGCGCATCCAACACGGTCGTCGAAGGCTTTCCCCAAAACAACGTTGTCTGTTAGGCGGGCAAATTTTGTGTCAAAACTTACAACATCACCCACCTGAACGCCCATCTTCTCAGCCTCCTCATTGTCCTTGGCTCCGACGTCGATGAAGAGCTTATCCGCCTCGATAACCTTCTTTTTCTCCGCCTCAGTCTGTATGTGAACAGGTTTGGAGCCGACAACTCCACGTAAGGGTCCTTTGTCTGTGTGGACAATAACATTCTGCGCCAAAAGGAGCCTGTCGTCGATTCCCCCAATTTTCGTGAACTGGAGAAAACCCTTCTTCTTTATGTTTTTGATCATAAGCCCAATTTCGTCCATGTGGGCTGCAAGCATGACTGTCGACGCATCATTTTTTCCTTTCTTGAAGGCAATCAAGTTTCCAAGCTTGTCTTCACGGATCTCATCAACGTAGGGCTTCAGATACTGCCCCATCAACTCTCGAACCTCATTTTCTCTTCCTGTCACACCGTTAGCGTTCGAAAGCATCTCCAGAGCCTCAACCAGATTCAATGAAATCATCCACAACCATAAACATCCGAAGCCGTATATCAAATTATCTGAGATGAACATAAAAAAGTTCACAATCACTACACAATAGATGATATATATGATACAAGACGTAACCAATAATGATACTTTTGGTCCAGAAATATTAGAACACCATTCACTAAAGAACAAGGCATCGCGTCACGTTTATTCTTCAGCCTTCACAATGGGTAAGAAGACAAATTTACAGCGGACGCTGATTTAGTCTTCAGTGTATTCGTCTGCAGCGAGTTCAACTGAAACCGTGTCTTTATGTGAGGGGTGTTTTCTCTTTTTTGGAGTCATCTCTCTTCCTTGCATGAAAGAATTTTCGGCAGCAGTAATTCCATCTGCTTTCAACATTTCTCCTCTTTGTGTGTCATCATAAATGTCCCCTGTTTCTCGTTCAATCCGTTGTTCAGCGTCGTCAGTGTCGATATGCTTAGTCTTCTTTCTTTTTGTTCTGCTCATGCATTCACTCTAGGTAATTAAAGCGCAGCTGTGCAATATAAAGAGCGCATTCTCTTAAGTAATCCCAAATGATCTCTATACAAAATATAACACCAACTAATACGATTAATGTGTAATCTGTGAATTAAGCGTTAAACAATTTTCGCGCACGCAAAGCTAGAGCCAGAAAACTTTGAACAAAAAGCCAAAAGAGAGTTAATGTGCATGCTGAAGTCCTTTTGTTTCTGTCAATTCGACCATTCTCTTTCCTTTTGTGCGCGTAGAGACGTATACTTTGCCCTGTATTTCCAGTCGCATCAAGGTCTTGTTTAGGTCTCCAAATCCTGCTTCTCCATGGCTTTCCTTAATCAGCTCATAAAGCTCTACATCGGTCAAGGGGCCTTTTCTCTCCAAGATTTCCACTATTGTCGTGTATAGAGGATGAGGTTTCCAAGTTTTTGTAGACAACTCTAGATTCTACACCACCATTTTGTTAGGTTTTTAATTTGCCGAACCTGCTTCACAAAGTTTATAGTTTCAATCAACACATTACTCTTTTTAAGCGCGCGTCCTTTCCCTCGCGTAACAGTAGCCAGAGTCGTCTCCGCAAAAAAACATCCTAAGCTAGATTCGAGGCTGCCGTCAACAAAAAACGTTCGCGCATTCTGTTTTCAACATTAATTTTTGAGGTTATTCTTCTCTTCTAATTGCGGCTGTCTTCCGGGTCATTAGAATGTAGGTTTCTGTTGCACGTAATACTGTGTATCCTTGATTTGCTAATTCGTTTAATCGGTCATTAAATTTTACCCATGTTTCTGCGTCACTATTTTCAGGTAATTTCTCTATTTGTAATGTTTTAAGTTTCATAGTCACTTTTCACCCTCCTAATCGTTATTATATCTACTTTCCGGGTCTAACAAAACACTTGTTTCTAGTAATTCGTTTTCCAGCGATTAAGTGAACAT
>CAZYJH010000163.1:0-4027 GCA_964647775.1 uncultured Candidatus Bathyarchaeia archaeon | reverse complement strand
GCAGGAGCCATCAGAAGAAGGGGCGGACCAAAAATTCAGGAAGAATGCAACAGGATAGGCGGAACCTATGTGGGCGGAGCAGTGATAACAACGGGCGGAAACTTGGCGGCTAAGTACGTGATTCATGCTGTAGGTCCCATACATGGAGACGAGCATGAGGATTCGAAGCTGAAGGACGCAACCCTGAACTCCCTAAAGTTGGCTGATCAAAAAGGTTTGAAGAGCATCGCCTTCCCAGCTATAAGCACAGGAGTCTACGGGTTCCCCAAAGACAGGTGCGCCGCCATAATGCTGTCAACCACAATAGCGTATCTGGAAGGACCCACAAAGCTGGAGAAGGTAATTTACTGCCTTTATGACAAGAAAACCCTAGAAATCTTTGAAGATGCTCTGGAGTCGCTGACACAGAAACGGCTGAACACCTACAGAAGCTGATGGCGAAGGCGCCTGTTGTTCTTTTGGTTCTGTTGTTGCTGAGCGGTCTGCTGGTTTCGTTATTCTTTCAGGTGTAGGGTAGCTTTAGTCACGTCTTTTTCGTATTCGATGCTGAAGCCCATCTTCTTCAGAAGCCTGATTGCCCTGTAATTGTCTGGCAGCATGAAAGCATAAACCGTTTCGAGACCCTTGTCTTTGCAGATTTCGATCATGTAATCAACCATCTTCGTTCCCAAACCTAACCCCTGCCAAGGATCCGCCACTATAAACGCGATTTCGCCATTTTTTCCATCCGATTCAATTATGAGTCTCACAACACCCAAGATTTGCCTGCGCCCCTCTTCGCTTAATTCTGCCACAATGCCGATTTCTCTGTCGTAGTCGATGTTGCAGTATCTGACTCTGACTTCGTGGGGAGTGTCCTTGATTATGGTGAAGAACCTGTAGCGTACCGATTCGTCTGAAAAGTTCTGGAACATCTCAAGCCACATCGGCTCATCCTCCGGCTTTATGGGTCTCAGCAGAACAGTTCTGCCGTCCCGCATCATCCACACTGTTTCATATCTTTTGGGGTAGGGGCTTATCACCAGCTGCTTGTGGGGCTCAAATTTTGCGGATACCCACTTGTTGTCTACTACCACCTTAGCGTCAACTGCTACAGCCTCACTTTGGTCGACAAACAGGGGATTGATTTTCACCTCTTTTATTTGGGGAAAATCAACAAGCATCTGAGAAAACCGCACCATTATCTCTTCCAGCAGCTTAAGATTTGCTGGTGCCACGTTTCTGTAGCCTTTTAGAAGCTGGTATGCCTTCGTTTCTTCAATGATTTTTCTAGCCAAAGTCTGATTCAGCGGCGGAAGACCGATGGCGATGTCCTTGAAGATTTCGACGCCACAAACGCCGCCCATCCCGAACATGATTACGGGACCGAAAAGTGGGTCAGTTTTGGCTGCCAAAAAAATTTCGTAACCCCTTTTTCTGATCATGGGCTGAACTGTGACTCCCTGAATTTCTGCTTCCGGCATCTTTTCTTTGGCGCGTTGCAGTAGTTTGCGGAATGCGTCTTGAAGTTCAGCTTTAGAGTTGATGTCAAGTGCGACTCCTTCAATGTCCGATTTGTGAACAATCTGGGGTGAAAGAATCTTCAGAACCACCGGATAACCTAACTGCATCGCTGCAGAAACAGCTTCCTCCTCAGTTTCCGCAATCAAAGTCTTGACGGCGGGGATGTGGTAGGCTTCCAGTAGCTTCTTTGCTTCCGTATCCGTTAATTTTTCTCTGTTTTTGTCTGCGGCTTCCTTGATTACCACGTTTATGGGGCGCTTCGGAGGTGAACTGTCCACAGGCAGCTCTTCAGGCGTTTGATAAAGCAGTTCCAGATTGCGGTTATACTGGTGCATGTACATGTATGTTTTTGTTGCCTGCTCTGGAGTAGAGTATGTTGGCACATTGTTTTCATTAAGAATCATGTTTGCCTCTTCCGCCTCTTCGTAGCCCATAAAAGACGTGAGAATTGGCTTACCGACGCCTCTCTTCTTGCATATATCTGCAACATTTTTTGCCACTTTGGCGGGGTCTGCCGCGCCCTGAGGCGTGTAAATTACTAATATGCCGTCGATGTTTTCGTCGTCAAGACAGGCGTTAACAACTGTTTTGTAGGTGTCGGCTTCAGCGTCTCCGGAAATGTTGATTGGGTTTTCTCGGCTCCAGAACGTATTCAATACCTTGTCTAGCAACTGGACCGTTTTTGGGCTCAATTCAGCGAGCTTTCCGCCTCTAGATATCTGCGCATCCGCAGCCATTACTCCGGGACCGCCAGCGTTGGTGATTATAGCCAGATTTGGTCCCCTCGGCAGAGGTTGGTCCCCTAAAACTTCTGCGCAGTTGAACAGGTCATCCATCTCTTCTACGCGCACTATTCCAGCGCGTTTAAAGGCGGCATCGTAAGCCATGTCCTCGCCTGTCAGCGCTCCGGTGTGGGAAGCCACTGCTTTGGTGCTTTCGCTGAATCTTCCCGTCTTCACAACGATTATCGGCTTTGTTCTGGCAAAGTGTCTGGCGGCGCTCATGAATTTTCTTGCGTTGGTGACTCCCTCCATGTACATCAGTATGCTTCTTGTTTTGGGGTCAGTGCCAAAGTAGTCGATGAGGTCTCCGAAGTCAACATCAAGCATGGAGCCAACGGAAACGAAGTTGCTGAAGCCGATGTTTTCGTGGATTGCCCAGTCTAGGACTGCTGCTCCTAAGGAGCCACTCTGGGAAATGAAGGCTATGTTTCCGGGTTTGGGTATCTTGTTTGTGGATGTGGCGTTAAGCTGTATGCTTGGGCGGATAACCCCTATGCTGTTTGGACCTATTATTCTCAGGTTGTATCTTGTTTTTATTTCCTGAATTCTGGTCTCTAACTCTTTGCCCTCAGCGCCTATCTCTCTGAAACCGGATGAAATGATGATTATCCCTAGGATTCCTGCTTTGCCGCATTCCTCCACTAAGGATGGAACTGACTTGGCTGGTGCAGCAATGACTGCCAGGTCAACTGTCTCTGGAAGTTGACTCACGCTCTTGTAGGCTTTAAGACCCAAAATTTCGGTTTTGTTAACGTTAACAGGGTAAACTTTTCCTTCATATTCTGCCTTTTCGGTAAGGTTTTTCATCAGGGCGTATCCGACTGAGCCTTCTTCGTCGCTTGCCCCAACGACGGCGATACTTTCAGGATTAAAGATTTTTTCGAGGTTTACTGTGACCATCCTGAGCACCCTGATTACTGGACAGATTCTTGTCAACAAGTAACTCTGTGAAGTCTCATACTTAACTCTCGCCGATTGACTGTCTGCCCCTGCAAACAGAGAAATGGGGATTAAACTGGAAAAGAAGAAGATTAACGGCTTAGAAGTGAATGAAAAACTTAAATACGTCCTTAAATAAAAAAGACGCTGCGAAGGGGTGTGTTATGAGAAATCCGGAATTATCTATTGCTCCGATGCACAGAATATGCAAGAAGGCGGGAGCTGGCAGAGTAAGCGAGGCAGCTGCGAAAGCGCTGGCAATGGAGCTGGACGAAGTCGGAATCAAAATAGCTAAAGAAGCTATCGACTTTGCCATGCATGCTGGAAGAAAAACCGTTAAGGCAGAAGACATTGAGATCGCCGCAAGAAAAGTGTTAGCGAAATAATTAACCCTTTTTTGCGAGGCAGGCACAGCAGCGCCTCATTGTTCAGTGAAAAACTTCATTTTTCTAATTCCGCAATATCTGATTCGGTCAATCTTTCTGTTTTGAGTTTGCAGAATTTAGAATCGTAAATGATTGTTTGCGGTGCTGTTTTTTGGAAAAGTGGTTTTCGTTTATGGATTCTCGGTTTAGTGCAGAGAAATCTTTATAAACTTAGCTATTTTTTAGTGTTGCGAAACAAATTAAGGAGTAATGTTTGATTGTCTTCTGGATTAGCTGGAACCCCAGTTTTGATATTGCGTGAAGGAGCATCAAGGTCACGAGGGCAGGAAGCCCAGCACGCCAACATTATGGCTGCGCAGATTGTGGCTGAGTCAGTGAAAAGCGCTCTTGGACCAAGAGGAATGGACAAGATGCTGG
>CAZYJH010000162.1:0-4053 GCA_964647775.1 uncultured Candidatus Bathyarchaeia archaeon | reverse complement strand
CAGAGGAAAAAAATTTGCACATTGCACAAATAGGAACCGGAAGAGTAGGACGCCCAACAGCCTACACAATAATGTGCGCCGAGCTAGCAGACACAATAACCGTCTGTGACACAAAACCTGGTCTGGCAGAAGCCTTCGCCGAAGAACTCCGGCATGTAACCGCAAGTCTACGCTTAGATGTTGACATCATTTCATGTGAAAGGGATGAAGATGTGGTTGGAGCAGACATGATCTTGGTTTCTGCCGGAAAGCCCAGAACCCCCGGGGTCCAGATGACAAGACGAGACTTGGCGATCCAAAACGGGCAAATCGTGAAACATGTTGCGGAGACAACGGCGCCAAACAACCAGTCTGCGAAATATGTTGTTATCACGAATCCTGTTGATGCGATGGCGATGGTGTGCAAAAAATATTCGAAAGCCGAGTTTGTGATTGGCACTGGAACTAACCTTGAATCGTTACGGTTCAGGTCTGGATTGGCCAGAGCCCTTAAAGTGCCAGTGTCAACTGTTGAGGGCTATGTTGGGGGAGAACATGGACAAGGCGCAGCAATTCTGTGGTCAACCGTAAAAGTCAACGGTATACCCCTAAATGAATATTTGAAGCTAAACGGCGAAACACTTAACATCGACGAAATCGGCTCCTACGTGAAGTCCGTCTCCAAAGTTATCGTAGACAACATAGGAGGCACCGAATATGGACCAGCAGCCTCATTCAGAGACATAGTGAGAGCCATCGTCAGAAACACGAACGAAGTCCTGCCTGTAGCCACACCAATGAACTTCAATGGGCTGCCTGAATTTGTATTCGTTAGCGTTCCTCTTAGACTTGGAAACTCAATTGGTCGCTCCATCTACAACACTCTTTCTTCCCAAGAAAAAAAGGAACTAACAGATGCAGCAGAAGCAATATACCAAACATACAAAACAGCTATCGAGGTGTTAGAAAAAGACAGCACCCAAAAATGACCCTTCTTATTTCATTTTTTACACACTGAAAAAATGTATACGAATAATACGACCTTGTTTTGGGAAATAGCACCATTATTGCACCCCTTCTGTGCCGTTGATATTTGGTGAGAAAAAAATCGTGGCGTTATTGATTGTATGTGTTTAAATAAAAAGAGAGTTTTAGTTAATTACTGGCAATCGGGTTTGAGAAATGTTAGAGATTGAAGTCATAAAGGGGAAGCTTTGACAAATGAAAATTTCGATTATACTCGGAACTCGACCTGAGATTATAAAGATGTCGCCAATTATTCGTGAATGTGAAGGTTTGGATTTAGATTATTTCATTCTCCATACTGGGCAGCATTACTCCTACACTATGGATCAAGTGTTCTTTGAGCAGCTTAACTTACATGAAGCAAAGTATAATTTAGATGTGGGATCAGGTACTCATGCGGAACAGACTGGCCAGATGCTTATCGGCATAGAAAAAGTGCTTCAGAAAGAAGAGCCTGATGTAGTTTTGATTGAAGGTGACACCAACACTGTTCTTGCTGGCGCCTTAGCTGCTGTCAAGTTGGGAATATCAGTTGGGCATGTTGAAGCTGGGTTAAGAAGTTATGACCGAAAGATGCCAGAGGAAATCAACAGAATTCTAGCTGATCATTCATCTGATTATCTGTTTGCCCCAACAGAAAAATCGAAGCAGATATTGCTTGGGGAAGGTATCTCTGAAGAAAAAATATTAGTTACTGGTAATACTGTTGTTGACGCTGTTTTCCAAAATTCAAAGATTTCAAAAAATAAGAGAAACGTTCTGGACGATTTTGGTCTCAGATGTAACGAGTATTTTTTGGCTACAGTTCATCGGCAAGAAAATGTTGACAATGAATGTAGACTGTGTGACATCATTGAAGGTCTAGAAAGAACAAAGGAACTTGGATTTGATGTTGTTTATCCTGTTCACCCAAGAGCTAGAAAAGTTCTGAAAAAGCTCGGCATAAAGTCAAATGGTTTGAAGCTTGTTGAGCCTTTAGACTATCTGTCTTTTTTGCAGCTTGAAAGAAGCGCTAGGCTTGTGCTTACTGATTCGGGAGGAGTCCAAGAGGAAGCATGCATTTTAGGTGTTCCATGCGTAACTCTAAGAGACAACACTGAGAGACCTGAAACTTTAGATGTTGGAGCAAACGTGCTGGCTGGAACCACACCATCTACTATAGTCAACAAGGTGAAATTGATGCTTGCACACCAGGGTAGTTGGCAGAATCCTTTTGGAGATGGAAAGGCTGGCAGACGAATTGTTCGATTTATGATAGAGAACTTTGTCAATTGCAAAAGTATTGGCTAAAAACAATTGTGTTCACTTTTTCCTTCGAAAAATGGTGAAAACGCCTCAAGCTTTGCTCTTGTATAACTGAGTAATCTCTTTGGTTATGTGTGACAAGAAAATGTTTACTGGGGAGCCATGTTTGCTTGTTTTTCTATCTATGGTTTAAAAACTGGTGTCGATCAGGAAAAATGGATGTGCTGTTAGGGATATATGTGTGTATTTCCTGCATGTTAATAAGGTAGTAATACATCTTGCTTTTCTTCTAGTCTGTGAGGGATCAGAATTGGCTGAAGCGGCTGCTAAAAACGGGAAAAAGGCAAAGCAGGTGCTGGTAACTGAACTCGATTTGACCAAGATTGATGGGAACGGCGATTTTCCCTGCCCAAAATGTGGGACCATAATTTCTCCTGAGGATGAGTCAGAAGAGGTTTACGTTATTCTGGAGGAGAAAGTTACAAATGATGCTTTGGAAGAGCTGACGATTCAGTGCAACAAGTGTAGATGCCAAATACGTTTAACTGGTTTTCCCGCCCTTGAGATGGAAATGTCTAAACCTGAATAGCTCCGATCAAGTACAACGATTTGGTTGTACTTTACTTCAAGGCTGTTTCATGTGCTTTTTAACTGAGTTAACTTTGTCTTTCATGGTTCGCGGCTTATCTTTTCTGTCGTCTATTATCAGGGTTGATTCGACTCGAAGTATGCCTTTATCTGTTAGGGCTTTGTGGGCGGCTTTCACTGCCTCAAGGATGGGCTCTAGAGTGTCTGCTTCCATGATTGTTCCCATGGGGGTGATTTCGTAACTTAGTCCCTTGACTTTATTCATTGTCGCTACTGCCGCTGCCACATAATTTCCAATGCTTGTGGACTTTGTTCCCACGGGTGCTATGATGAAGTAGGCAATCACTTTGCATGTTTTCGCTGAACTCAGGTCGTCTGCATCTCCTTTGTCTTCTTTCTCTTTAGAGTCTTGTTTATGGCTGAGAAAGTTTGCTGATGTAATCGTCTATTCTTTCATTTAGGATAACGTAGCTTCCTTCGTTGATTATGCCGCTTTTGTACTGTTCTAAAACGATGTCCTTCAGCCTGTAAAGTTCTGCTTCGCATCTACGGGAGTTTCGTTTGAATCGGAAGAAAGCTTCGTCGATTTCGTCTAGCAGGTTTTTGAGTTTTCCTCTTTTTCTGCAACTGTTGTAGTATGCAGCACCCACGAGAATGATGGAGACCGCTATTCCCACAACTGCAAGGATGACTTGTAGCTTATCCCAATCAAATCCTTCAACCGTAAATTGCTCTGTTGAGCTTGTGGATCCGTAATAGTTATTGTCTCCTAGCCAGCTAGCCGTTACGCTCCATGATCCCTTCTCAGGCGGCGTGTACCTTTGGGTGAATGTTCCATCAGATGACGATGTTACCGTATTATTAGAGCTTAAACCGTCTGCTCTTCTGTATGTTAAAGTAATGGTTGCTTCATGAGCTGGCGTAATATAACCTGAAACATTGATGGTTTCGCCTTCTGTAATCTTTTGTGAAGAAAGCGTAATGTGGATGCTAGTTGAGGAACGTATAACCTCATATTCCCATGTAGCGGTCTCTGTTATTGGTCCGTTCATGGTGACTATTGCTGATTTGCCTGTGCCGCTGTAACTTCCTGTGCCTGTTCCAGTCCATTCAAGCCAACTATATTGTTCACCAGAAGTAGCTGTTGGGTCTGTTGAGCTGATCTGTACGGTTGCTCCTTCATCGTACCATCCACTGCTTGGAGTTACTGTTCCA
>CAZYJH010000161.1:0-4082 GCA_964647775.1 uncultured Candidatus Bathyarchaeia archaeon | reverse complement strand
ACCCTAGCCTCGAGAACGCCATGGAAGCCCTGAACCAAGGAGCAGACGCCTACGTAACAAAACCTGTTAAACCAGCGAAGCTCTTAGCGCTCATAAAGGAGAAACTGGAAGAACAAAGCCAAGCTGAAAAGATGACAGAAAACAAAGTTACAGATTGGATAAAAACTAGGGCACGTCAACTGGAAGATAAAGAGTAGAAAAAGCGTTTTTTCTTTGAATCAACATTTTTTAAAGGAGCTAGTGGAACGAGACATACTTTTTTATCTTATTCGAGGCTTAAGTGGTTCTTCAGTCAGTAGTTAGGTCTCGGAAGCCCGTTTGAAGGAATAGGAGAGGCAAGATGAGTTACGAAGAAAAGTGGAAAGTTTTAGCTGACCTACTGGCAGAACTTCAAGAAAAGGGTGAAACGATTCCAGCAGACGTAATAAATGACCTGCGCTCCGCCAAAACCATGATCCAAGTTCTAAAAGCCGACACCAGACACACAGAAAACATTTCTCGAATCGAAACATACCTGAGAAGCGTCGAATCGTACGCCATCTACACCATAGAAAAGCAGGGAACAGAAAATGTGGAAGAGCTACTGAAAAAACTGAAAGCCCCCAAAACAGCAACGAACAACGAAGAAAGGGGGGCAGCCAGCGGATTTGTTTCCAGGGTTCCCAGAGACAAGAAGTGGGTGCGAGTCCAGATTTCGGAAGAAATCCCCCAAGAAGTTATGAAAAAACTTGTGAAAGAAAAGGGTCTTTTTTACAGAATGCAGAAAGATGGGCGCATGCTTGTTTACGGTGATGAAGAAAACATAAAATCTCTTGTCAAAGAGATGGCGGAGCAGTTTCGCGGCGCCAGAAAGGGATAAAAACAGCCTCAAAACTTTTGTACTAGTTAGTTTAATCCTCTAGTGTAAACACAGTTTATTTATAGAAGAAAATATAGAGAAGGTGTGAAGCACACGGGGTGATTCCCGGCTATGCAAAAAACCGAGGGCGAAATAGAAAAAGATGCCTTACATTAAAAAAATAGAACTCAAAGGCTTCAAGTCCTTCGGCAACAAAACCGCCACAGTCACGTTAGACAAAGGTTTCACCGCCGTAACTGGACCGAACGGAAGCGGAAAAACAAACATCGCAGACGCGGTCCTCTTTGGCTTAGGCGAACTCAGCGCCAGAAGAATGCGCGCTGCAAGCCTCTCCAAACTAGTTTATCACGGTTATCCCGAATTACAGGTTAAAAAAGCGAACAGCGCAAAAGTTGTCCTCCAGTTTGACAACTCGGACAACCGCCTGCCCGTGGACACAAAAACAGTGACTGTTTCCCGTGAAAGCAACAGGGCAGGTCAAAGCACATATCGTCTTAATGGAAGAAGAATTTCAAGAAACCACATTCTTAACATCCTTTCCATGGCAGGAATCAGCCCGACAGGGCACAACGTTGTTTTGCAGGGAGCAATCACGCGGATTGCCGAGATTGCTGCTTCTGACCGCAGAAGAATGATATCGGATTTGGTTGGCATAGCCCAGTACGATGCTGAGAAGGCTGAGGCAGAAGAGAAACTTCGGGCGGCTGAGATTTCTATCCGCACGGCCATGGGTCGAATAGATGAGGTGCAGAAGAGGGTAGATGACCTGGAAAGGGAACGCAACGAACTGCTTCGTTACACGTTTCTCCAAAAAGAAATCAAACGATTCGAAGCTATGAAGATTTTCGGGGACATAATGGAGGTCCAGAGGAAGACAGAGGATGTGACCTCAAAAATTGAGGCGGTTCGGAGCAAGGTTGACAAATCGAGGCAGCTGAGGGAAGAGCTTAGGGCTCAGCGGCATGAAGCTGAAACAGACTGGAGAAAACTTGGCTCCGAAATGATTGAAGAGCGGGGAACGCGTCTTCTTGAGGTTCAATACAAGGTAGGCGAAGTTAGGTCAAAAATAAGTGAGTTGTCAACTAAGATTGGAGCCGGAACCGCAAGCCTTGATGGGCTCAGAAAAGTGATGGAGAACAACATACAGAAATTAGAATCCATCAAAAATGAAGTGAAAGACAACCGAAACGAGATTCGAAAGTCAAAGCGCGAGCAGGAACGTCTCCTCGCAGAAATTGCCCAGAAGCAGGCAGAATATGATAAAGTCTCAGATGAGGCATCCCAAATGCGGTCCAGCTTGGGAGAAAACAGCAAAAAAATCAGAGAAACTGAGAAGAAGCTGGAAAAGCGCACCCAAGAACTCGTTAATCTTCGCAGCGACGCCATCCAAAGCCGAACATCCTTGAAGGTTCTTACGCGGCAACTAAACGATCTTGTAAAGCGGAAGGAGAGTTTCGAATCTAATCTCATTGCTCTCAAGAAATCTTACGCAGACCTCAAGACGGTGCAAAGAGATCAGATAGACCGCTCCAAAAATCTTGAGAAAACAATAGAGAGAAGACTTGCACAAGAAGAGTCCGTGAAGCTAGAGATTGCCCAAGCGGAGAAAATCGCCAAATCTGCCCGAGAGGCAGTAGTAGAGTTTGCCACTCAAAGGGAAATGGCTGAAAAAGTTGCAACAGAAGAAAACGCCCTCAGGAACATCGAAGAGCTGGCAGACTTGGGCGTGATTACAGGAGTTCACGGGCGCCTCAAAAACCTGATCAAAATCGAAAGAGGATACAGAAAAGCCGTGGAAGCGACTGCAGCCGGTTGGCTTGACGCCATGGTTGTTCAGAATTTTGACGCAGCATATATGTGCGCCGAGACTCTGAAGCGCATGAAGTTGGGTAGAATCAAGATTATTCCGCTTGAAGAAATGTCCAAAATCAATTCTATCAGCACCCCGGCGATTAGGGGAGTGAACGGCACCGCCTCCAATTTCGTCTCGTGCAGTAATAAGTTTGTTCCTGCCGTAAGTTTTGTTTTCGGGGACACGCTTGTAACAAACGATGACAAAACCGCTTTTGCTGCTTCGCGAAAAGGTCACCGAACAGTCACCATTAACGGGGACCTTTATGAGGCTCAGGGCGGCTTCGAAAGTGGCTATTACCGAGCCCCAGTTGACTACTCTTCGATTATTCCCAGCGAGACAGCTGTGAAGAGCCTTGATGAAGCTGTGGGAGCTCTTCAGCGGCATTTGACAAAAAGGGAGAGTGACATAAGCGGTTTCCAAGAAGACATTGAAGGAATCAGGATGGAAATCGCCAGCTTGGCTGAAACTATTGGGACGCTTGGGAGCGAGATTGGAAGAGTACGCCAGAATGTTAAGCATACAAGACAGAACATCAAACGCATCGAGAAGCATTTATCAAAAATCAACGAAAAAAGAGGAGAAGAAAAGACCCAACTAGGGACTCTAAGAGAACAACGCAACGAACTTGCAAAGGAAATGGAAAATCTCCGCCAAGAATTAGAAGAGTTACGTCTGAGAACTGACCCAGCAAGAATTCAGGAGCTGGAGATTCAACGGGAAAAGTTAGGGAATGAAATCATCAAGTTGCGTCAGATAATGGGCAACACAGAAACAAACCTTGCCACTCTCGAATCCACGTTTGGAAACGTCCTCAAAATAGGAGCAGACAACATCAGAATCCAGCTACGAAAGCTGAAAGCGCAGATCCAAACGGTTGAAGAGGAGGTTGAAGCAGCCACAAAAGAAAAAGCGACTCATGAGGAGGAGCTTCTGGAACTGGGAAACACCAAGGAAGAGCTTTCTCGAACAGTTCTAAACGCCAAATCGGAATCCGAAAAATTCACGGTCCAAATTGACGACATTGACAAAAAGCTGCAACGATTGGATTCAGTGTATGAACGCTCAGACAGGCTCTATAATGAACTGCAATTCACGCTTCAAACATGCGAAATGAAACTGGAACAGCACTCTCAGCGACTGAAGGAACTGGGCTATGATGAGCCGCTGCAGATTTCGCCTGAACAGTTGGAGACGGCTGAGACATCTCTCAGGCTTTTGCGTCTTGAGTTGAATCGGCTCGGCGCCGTGAATCAGTTGTCTCTTGACCATTACTCAGAGCAGGCTTCGCGGTACAAGGAACTGTCCATGCGCATGAACGAACTTGAAAAAGAAAAACAGTCTATCCTCGCTTTCATGGATGAAATTGAA
>CAZYJH010000160.1:0-4165 GCA_964647775.1 uncultured Candidatus Bathyarchaeia archaeon | reverse complement strand
ATAATCTCCAGTTTTAATCATATGGTATGCCCATTGAGAGTACGTTTGCTCATCGGCACCCCATAGAGTGCCGCTACCTAGATTAACGAAGAATAGTGTTGAAAACACCAGAATCGCCATAACATAAAGGGCATCGTTATGCTTTGAAAACCAACGCACGTTTTGACCTGTAGCGTTTTCTGCCTCAACGATTTTCCTAGACCGAATGGACGAGTAAACGGAGCGCACAATCACAAAAATGATCACAGCCCCGATTGCAGAAGCAGCTAAGTCAAACGCCATTATGGTCCACATTGATGGATTGTTTGAAGCTGAGGGCAGAGGGTCAACTGTTGAATTGCATAACTCCAAAGCGTAGACCCGAAAGTCGCATGAACCAACGTACAAGACGTTGTTAGCAATGGCAGGGGACGAATACACAGCATTTTCAGTTGCATAACTCCATTTCTTTGCCCCTGTAGAAGCATTAAGACAGTAAATGCAGTAGTCTTCAGAGCCTACATACACGTTGCCGTCTGCAACCGCAGGCGAAGACCACACCCAATACTCTGTGGGGCTTTGCCAGATTTTCTTGCCCGTTGAAGCATTCAGGCAATACACATTGTTGTCCTCGGAACCTACAAAAACACATCCATAAGCGACGGCAGGAGAAGACACCACCGAGTTTGCCGTTTGATACTTCCAAAGTTGGTCGCCCGTGGATGCATCTAAGGCATAAACACAGCCGTCGTTGGAGCCTATGTACACGTAACCATCGTATACGCTAGGCGAGGATGTAACGCCGTTTCTAGTGCGGCTACACCATATTTCTTCGCCTGTAGATGCATTAAGAGCATAAACACGGTTGTCGGCAGAGCCCACGTACACAACACCATCTGAAACAGCCGGTGAGGAATGCACCGCATCCAACGTTGAGTAATTCCATATCTTGGCTCCGTCTGAACCTTTAAGACAATACACGTTGTGGTCAGAGGAACCTACATAGACACGCCCTCCTACAACTGCAGGAGAAGACCACAATGCACCTCCAACTTCAGACCTCCAAATCGGCATTCCATAAATAACATCCACACAATTGACGTAGCCATCAGCTGAACATATGTAGACACAACCGTTAGCGATAGCAGGCGACGAATACTCAACAACGCTCCCTATTTGATACCCCCATAGCCCTGTACCGGTGGACGCATTCAGACAAAGAATATTGCCGTCCCTACAACCTACGAAAACATATCCGTCAACGACTGCGGGAGAGGACCACACTGCAGCCCCTGCTGTGAAGTTCCACAGAGATTTGAAGGAATCAGTTGGACCATTACCAGCTGTATAGCCGGTGTGGTTTAAATCATGACGAAACATGTGCCAGTTGTTGGTGCTGGAATCAGCGCTGACATTTGGGATTTCTGACATACTGCATAACGGCAATAGAATAAGTGGAATGAGGATTGTTAGCATCCATGTGCGCTTTCTCATTGTCGTTCTTCCAAGAATACCGTTATGTAAGAATGAAATATTAATGAATTCATTGGACTTCAATAATTGTCAACGGAATTGCTATTTTACGACTGATAGTATCTGAAACGTTAAAACGAAAAAGGATCACTTTGTATTGTTCGTCTCATAAGTGCCACCATTATTGCTATAACCGCGTGTTTGAAGGCAATTCAACCACATATAATGGCAATTTGTGCGCGCAAAATGTGTCTAGATTTCGTGGATTCTGCCTCTGAGTGGTGATGTCATCCGAGATTATCCCGCATACTCCCCTTTTTTTGGGTGGATTATCATGGAATTAAGACCTGAACCAAAGTTTCTTAAGCTAAAACAACTTTTAGTATAACTGTGGATTAAATGGGAGAATCAGAAAGCATGATCGAGACACTTTCAAAAACGAGAATTGTCGGTTATTTTCTGGCTCTAATGGGCGTAGCCTTATTTTTCATGCCTCTAGCCTATCTAACCAGCTATATATACACTGGCAGCTCAGAACCCCTCGCGGCAATAGCGTTTTACATCATAGCTGACATAGCGGAAATAGCCGCAGCAATAACGCTTTGGATAATCAGCGCAAAAATCCTGCAAGCCAAAAGCTAATCAGCCGCTTGAAAAACCGCCAACCAAAACACCAAAAGAACGTAAACACAGGTGCTGCTTACTCAAAAAGCTGCTTAGATTTCGCGTATTTCGCAGCGTAGTTTTTTGATTATTTCTTCGGCTTTTGTGGGGTTGACTTTTAGGGTGAAGAGTTTTTTGGGTGTTCTTAGTTTCAGTTTGACTTCTCTTTCGAGCCGTTTTATGTTGCAGTATTCTGCCCGCTCTGCAATCTGTATGAATTCGTCAACGTCAAAGATTTCTGCTGGCATCTTGTTTTGTCCTCGCAGGTTCGTATAGAGCCGTCTCGTCTATTTTATCTTTTGTGGTTGTTGTGTTGTTTTTTGGTTTACTTTTACGTATAATCTCAATTATTAAGACACAAGACTTATTTTATCGGTTAACATTTAATGTACATGAAAATAAGAGCACTCGACTCCAGAATAAAAATTATCAAACACCAAACATGACAGGGAAACCCCATGCCAATAGCAAAACAGAAGTTTGAAGGAGGAAAACTCCACAACAAAGTAGAAGAAGAGATAATCGCCTTCCTGACCGAACGCAATACAGGAGCCTTCACCTCTCAAGAGATAATGGGCGGAATCCACTACCACACAGACTTCAGCACCCCAGAAATAAGCAGGATGTCAACCTTCGCCATAGCAGACTTCACCACCCTCCTGCATGACCTGGTGAGACGAAAAAGCATCAAAATGAAAGTCGTTGGAACCCGAATGTACTACATGATAATGAGCGCCAGCACAGCCAAATGCCCCAAATGCGGCGAACCTTATGAGCCAACAAAAACCTGGAAGATGGCAGGACGCCCCGACAAAACAGGCAAACGAACACAACTCCACATAGGCTTATACAAGTGCCCAAAACATGGAACCTTCAGAAACGTCCTAGAAAAAAGAAAAATCTAAACCCCTTCATATTAGGAACCTAATAGAGGTTCATTGTTGAAAACAGTCTTTTCTCGTGAAAAAACCTGAACAACAACCGATCGCAGCCACTTCTGAAGATTCCCTTAATGAAACAGAGCAACATTTGGTTTTTCGGCATCCCTTCCGCTGGGATACAAAAACTTTGCTTACCGCTATTGAAGGATGCGGGGGGCATCAAACAGGTTGGGGGAGGGACTGTTTTCCCTTTATTCCTGTGGTCTGCTTAGGTACACCCAGATGACTACAAAGCATGTAGTTATCAGTGCGCCTGCAAGCCCTGAGATGATCCACTCTGCTGACTGAAACAGCAGTGGGAAAGTAGACACCAGCCAAGGCCATACTGTGTGGTAACCGAGGTTTGCTGCCATTCCGCCGATGAAACCCAACAGGGCAAATGCTCCCAGTATTTTTATTCTTTCTGCCATTCTCTTCACCTTGCTTTTAACTGTTAAATCTTCGCCCTTTTGAGTCTAACTTACACAAAACTGTGTATTTTCGCATATGCGCCCCATCTCTCTTTCAATACTAGATTTAAAGCTCAAAACGGCGTCGGATGGGGTATATGATGTCTGGTATATCTGTAGATAATCGTTGCATATTAACAATGTAATAATACGCTTTAAACACACCTCCTTGCGTGAGGAAATTAAAATGTCAGAAAAATTTGCAAAAAAATGGGGAGAAGGAGTCAACGACACACCTCTCAGCAACAAAATTAAGGACGCTGTTAGACCTCCAGGTCCTTTGAAACCACGACTAGATTACGCCGTAAAAAGAATGGAAATGCAGATTCAACGCTTAGACAAAGCCTCAGACCGCTTCTCAGAACGCGACAAATCAATATTCGCAAAAATCGTTAACGCTTACACAAAGCATGACATGGCACGCGCCAACGTCTTCGCCAACGAACTAGCTGAAATCCGAAAAATGGAAAAAATGATCATGCACTCTAGGCTAGCCCTAGAACAGATCGTTCTCAGACTCAGCACAGTTTCAGAGCTTGGCGACGTAGTCAGCACTTTGGCTCCAGCAGTTAATGTGTTGCGCAGCGTCAAAGCTGGAATGTCTTCAGTATTCCCAGAAGCAGAACGCGAGATTGGAAGCATCGGAAACCTACTCAGCGG
>CAZYJH010000159.1:0-4173 GCA_964647775.1 uncultured Candidatus Bathyarchaeia archaeon | reverse complement strand
TTGATTGCCGCCGCAGTTGCAATGCTGGTGGAGTCGCTTCCCAGCCCCATAAACGATAACCTAACCATGCCCCTAGCCTCTGGACTGGCTCTCCTCCTGATTTCGTAGGGCAAAACGGGTATTTACGATAGAATTAAAAGATTGCAGCTCATCATATAGTATCGACACAGCAAATTGATAGCGTGCAACAGAAATTATCTAAGGGAGTTTTCTCTGCTTGGCAGACTCGGATAAAATTGAGTATAAACCCATCTCTGTTCGCGAAGCTCTCACAGAAATGAAAGATGACTCAGAGATAATGATTGACCTAGCGTACTCATCAGCCCTTTTCAACAGCCACGAACTCGCCGAAGAGGTTCTGGAACTCGAAAAACGTGTGGACTACCTAGCCTACATCATAGACATGAGCACAATGCTTGCAGCCAGAGACGCAGAAGACGCTGAGCACCTCACCGCAGTGATAAGCGTAGCCGCAGCCACAAACAAAATCTCGGACGCAGCCGCGGACATAGCATCTATTGTTCTCAAAGATATAGGAATTCATCCGATTGTCCGGAAGGCATTCGAGCAGGTTGAGGAGCAGCTGGCAAGAGCCATAGTTAAGCCTAACTCGATTCTTGTCAACAAGAAACTTGACGACTTGGAGTTAGCCGCCAAGATAGGCGTTGACGTAATAGCTATCCGACGGCACAGGGAGTGGACCATAGACCCTGACGAGAAGGAGATGATTCTGGAGGGCGACGTTCTGATTGCCAGAGGAGCACCACATGGCGTCGATGAGCTGAAGGCGTTAGCCGCGGGTAAACTAAGGAAGCTGGAATGAGGGAAGAGGCAAAGTGGCGCTGACAGAAAAACATTTCAAAAAGATCGTTGACAAACTTGTGTCTCTGAAGGACACTTCTGAACTCATGATAGACCTCGCATACTCTTCTCTTTTTCTCAACAGCCGAGCATTAGCAGAAGAAGTTGAAGCCCTAGAAAACCACATAGACGACATGCACACAGAATTTGAGCTTCTAGTTTTGTCCAGCGGCTTCAAACCTGAAGAATCCAAAGATTTCCTTGGCTTAATACGGCTGGGAGTAGTCACAGAGAAGATAGCGGATGCAGCCATGGAAATCGCTGACGTCGTACTGAGAGGACTGGAGCCCCATCCCATCCTGAGGCTTGTAATAGAGGAAGCAGAGGAAACCGTAACGCGGGTAACCGTTTCAAAAACCTCCCCGTTGGTGGGCAAAAAAATTCGGGAAGCCCAAATCCCAGAGGAGACAGGAATGTGGGTGCTGGTTATCAGAAGAGGCAACTGGTGGCTGCGACCTCGCCCCGACACGGTGATTAAGGCAGGCGACGTTTTGATTGCGTCAGGTTATGCTGAGGGAGAAGCCGACTTTGAGACGTTGGCAACAGGCGTCAAACCGCAAACCAACGAAGAGTCTTAGACAGCTTGAGCCTTCACACCAGTAGCGCTAGCGCTATGATGACAGCGGCGGTTGTCATTGTGTCTGCTAAGGAGCTTTCGATTGGAACTACGAAGTTGTCGGGGTTCCAGCCGCGCCTGAAAGTGAAAATTGCTACCGCATACGCAATGCCGACCATGACAGAGACAGCCAAAATGTTAGTTGTTAAGAGTTGTCCTGCAAAGGCTGCCATTTCCCATAACGTTGCTCCGCTGATAAAAGAAGACAAGACAGCATAGACCACAAACATTATCATCGAAGCCAGCCATGCTCCGCCTATCTCGTTTATGTGCTGCTTCAGGGAAGAAAAAGTGGGCTTAATCAAACCTAAAGCAAGCTTTGTGGTGGCTGTTGAGCCAATTATTGAGCCTACTCCTCCAACAGTTGCAATTATTGCAGGATAAACAGCGTATATAGCCTTCCCGCTGGCGATTCCAGTTATCTTGTTCAGCAGAGACCCAGTAACGTTAACGATTACAGTCACAAACAACAAAGTCAAAAGAAACTCTCTGATTATGTCAACAAAAGTTTTTTCACCAAGGTTTTTTGCTAGAATATAAACCACAAACGAAATGAAAATTATGTCCAGTATCCAAATCAGGTACCGCCCGAAGGAGCCGAACAGGAAGAATAGAGCCAAACTGAGGACGTAGCAGCTGGTGTTGACGATGTCGGACACTGGGGAAGCCACGGGATACACCACAACATCTGGGTCCAGCCCTCGCCTGAAGGCAAGAACCGAAAAAACCATCGTTAAAGGCGAAACAAGCACCACTGACAACGCCATGGTAGCGATAATCACTGCCAACAGGGGAATAAAATCGATTATGGTTGCATTCCAAAGAAACACGCCGAAGACCCATGTTCCAATTCCCACGCTGACGCCGCTTACAAGAGCCAACGTCACAACCACACGGAGAAGAGACTGAAAATCCTTAGTGTTTTTTGTAAAAACGGGTTTGATGGTTCCCAAGTGCAGTCCGGTTCCTAAATGCCCACTGAATAGACCGCCTACAGCGCCTCTGATGCTTAGAATGCCAGGAAACAGGAACAGCGCCCATGGAGCCTCATCGATGGAGAGGACGCCAAGATATAGAACAAGCAGGGTTCCAGTCAGTAACCCAATTGCATCAAACGATAACGAGAACAGGGACTGCCCTAGGCTGGCTTTCAGCTTCTTTCTGGACAGAGCTCCGGCTATGTTGGTCTTCGTCATCGCCTTCACTTCCGTCCATCCAGGTTAGCCTCCCTTGTTCGGTTATCATGCCCTTCACGTGTGTATGGAGCATACAGCCGAGTGTGTAGAGTTTTTGACCCATTTCTGGATCGGCACCACTCCGTAACTTTAACACTGCTTCCTGTCGCTCCTATTACAGCATAGACACAACAATAGCCCTTAAAGGCTTTTTGTTCAACCATTCAGGACAATAGTGTAACCTGCAGCAAAACCAAAGCAACAAACCAGAAAAAAGAACCGACAGCTGCCCTTCGGCACCACAACTGTTACGCACATAGGCTACGCTAACGCAGTAATTCATCGCCGTTAGGCAAACAAAGAAAAAGAGGCAAGCGCCCAGACACTAGGATTTTGTCAAACAGAGACTCTTCATCAAGTCTCTTTTTCGGTTTCGGACAGTAACCTCAGTCACGTTCGCCGCTTTAGCAAGCTGAGCCTGCGTCACCTTCTCCCTCAACATTCTTGCTGAAAGATAAAGTATTGCAGCTGCTAATCCTGAAGGGTCTTTCCCCGTGGTGGCATGTTGATTCTTAGCTTCTTTTAGCAGGTTTATTGCTAACCCTTCAACGTCACTGGAGACTTTGGCTTTCTCAGCTACTTTCGTAACATACTCTGTAGGATCGTTTATGGGCATCCTCATGCTCAAGTTTCTAACTATAACACTGTATGACCGCGCAATCTCTTTCTGGGACCGCTGGCTGGCTTCCGATATCTCCTTCAGAGTTCTGGGAATCTTGGTGAATCTGACAGCCGCGTAGAGGGCTCCAGCCACCATCCCTCCGATGCTGCGTCCCCGAACCAAGCCTTCATTCAGG
Organism: uncultured Candidatus Bathyarchaeia archaeon; assembly: GCA_964647775.1. Lineage (GTDB taxonomy): Archaea > Thermoproteota > Bathyarchaeia > Bathyarchaeales > Bathyarchaeaceae > Bathyarchaeum. Next base: position 664 of record CAZYJH010000159.1, on the reverse strand, counting down.
GTTTTCCGGTAAACTATTGCTGCCATGTCATGAACTGAGGAGGGCATATGAAGTACGTCGGAGAGGCGTTGGAGTTCGCTCATTGCAAGCATGAGGTTTCTGCTTTGGGAGGCATGGACTTTTGAGCGTGTCTGCCATCTTCTGAGCCGCCACATCTGCTGTCTGACTTTCGGTGACAGGGGGCGACCTAAAGCGTCTTTTTCTATTCGGATGACTGTGGATAAGCCTTTGTCGTAATGTGAGTAGTCGGTTGGGGTGCCTGCTCTTGCTCTGGAGTCTCTTTCTTGTGGTGTGAAGGCTCGCCATTCAGCTTCTTGGCTTGGAATATTCTCTTCGATGACCAGACCGCAGCGAGCGCAGACGTATTCTCCCATCTCTGGGTCTAGCACGAGGTTTGTACTGCCACATTCTGGGCATCTGACGGTGACTATTTGCTTTGTCACAATCTTTCATCCAGTTTATGTTGACAATTATAATATGGAGGAAGCAATATTTAAATATGACGTATGTCATATTTCATCTCTCCGACTTTCTAACAAGCAACTGACCATAGGAGCCTTCGACAAAACTTATCTTGCCAGATTCCTAAAATAAATTAACGCGATAAGCGATGAAATTCTCGTTCATAAACCCAAGCCCCCCCTCAGAATCAACGTATATGGTT
>CAZYJH010000158.1:0-4208 GCA_964647775.1 uncultured Candidatus Bathyarchaeia archaeon | reverse complement strand
TCTTGGACATCTACGACAAGGAGCAGCCCTTCGGCGTCATAGCCAGCGTGGGCGGGCAGATACCCAACAACTTGGCACTTAAGCTGTCCAATCAGGGCGTTGACCTTTTGGGCACCTCGGGCGAAAGCATAGACCGTGCAGAAGACAGGGCAAAATTCAGTGCCCTTCTTGACCAGCTTGGGATTCCTCAGCCAGAATGGAGAGACCTAACAAGAACCAGTGACCTCAAAAAGTTCGCCTTGCAGGTCGGGTACCCGGTTCTTATTCGTCCCAGCTACGTGCTGTCAGGCTCTGCCATGAGGGTCGCCTACGCCGAATCTGAATTGGACGAGTACCTCAAGTTGGCTGCGAAGGTTTCGCGGGAGCATCCTGCCGTTATCTCTAAGTTTATCGAGAATGCGAAAGAGGTTGAGGTTGACGGAGTCTACGACGGCGAAGACAACATCATCGGCGCAATCATCGAGCATGTTGAGAACGCTGGGGTTCACAGCGGCGACGCAACCATGGGAATTCCGTCTTTGACGTTGGACAGCGACGTGCTGCGGACTGTTCAGGATTACACTCACAAGATAGTTGAAGCCCTTGAAATCAGGGGACCCTACAACATCCAATACCTCGTTAAGGATGGAGTAACCTACGTCATAGAATGCAACCTCCGCGCCTCACGCTCCATGCCCTACGTCAGCAAAACCCGCGGAGTCAACATGATAGAACTTGCCACCTTGGCGATGCTGGGCAAAAAATTCGAGGACTCCGGCTTCACGGAGCTGCCACCCATCACCCACTTTGGAGTGAAGGTTCCCCAGTTCAGTTTTATGCGTTTAAGCGGAGCCGACCCTGTGTTGGGGGTTGAGATGCTGAGCACCGGAGAAGTGGCGTGTCTGGGCGAAAACTTTCAGGATGCCCTGTCTAAGGCTATGCAGTCTGCCGAATTCAAGATGCCTCCTGAAGGCGGCTCAGTGCTGATTACTGTTGGCGGAAAAGAGCTGAAACAGCAGGTTGTGCCTATTGGACGGGCGCTCAGGAAGATGGGCTTCAAAATCTATGCTACAGAGCATACTGCTGAGGCGCTGCAGAACGAGGGAGTGAACAACATTTCGGTGCTGCATAAGGTCAGAGAAGAGGGGCAGACGCCCAACATTGTCGATTATCTTCAGGAAGGCAAAATCGACCTTGTCATCAACATACCCATGCCCAACCATCTGGTGACCTTCTCGGAGGTTCTGAAGGACGAATACACCATCCGCAGATTAGCCATCGAATTCAACATCCCAGTCGTAACAAACCTTCAGTTGGCGTCAGCGTTAACCAAACTGCTGGAGCAACGGGAAGCAAACAAGTTTGACATCCGCTCCCTAAACGAGTACATGGACAGCCTGCCGCGGAAGTTCTGGTAAAACAAAAAAGAGAGAAGAGAAAGAGTTTACTCCTGCTTTTTTCGGCTGAACAGTTTGAATTTCAGTTTTGCTGTCAAGATTTTTTCTGTGCCAAAGAGTCTAGCTGCCACGTAAAGAACTATGATAGTGAAGATTGCCATGTAGATGATTCCGCCGATTGCTCCTATGTAGTTTCCAGTGAAGGTCACGGTGGTTGCCAGCATCGCGTGAGTGAAGGGTATTGCGAGCAGGATGATTGAGAGGGGGAAGGGCAAAGAGTAGATGTCTGTGAACATGCTGAATACCATGGGAATGATGAACAGGATGAAGAGAGGTCCTACAAGGGCTTGGGCGCCCCTTACGTCGTCTGCGAAAACAGATAACGAAATCGCCAACGCTAAGGCTGAAAGCAGCGCCATGAACAAGGAAACTCCTATTATTACGTAAGATGCGATTGTGGGCTCTAATCCTATGGCTGCCAAGTCTACGTTGCCCGTAGGTATCATACTTGTGTACGAATTCATGTAGTAAGTGAAACCGACCAGATATGCTAACGCTCCCACAATTGCCACAATAATTGAGCCTGTTAGTTTTCCAGCCAAAATCGTGGTGCGGTTGATCGGCATCGTTAACAGGGTTTCAAGAGTTTTTTCCTCTTTTTCTGAAGCAACTGCTGTGGATGCCAACTGCATGGCGAAGATGAGTAAGGTCATTATTCCTACGGGCATCGCTATGGATTGGGACATCATCAAACCGAAAAGAACATCGGGGCTGACGTCGGCGCTTTTGCCCTTAACTATCGATTTTTCTGACAACTGTATGGGGTTCAGAATTTCTGTCGCGTTTGCTTCTGGGAATCCTTGGTTGATTCTTTGGTCAACAATCGCATTCTCGAAACTGGATATCACGCTGTTAATTGCAACTGATTGTGTGGATGCGGCTATTCCGCCTCCTCCTTTGAAGGGCGTGTAAATTGTTAGACTTGCTGTTTCGCCGTCAGTTATGTTTTGGCTGAATCCTGATGGGATGATTATGAGGTTGGTGATGTTTGTGTCTTGAATTTGAGTTATTGCTTGGTCTAATGGTACATCGTCAAGATAGGTTACTGTGAAATTGAACATTTTCAAGTAGTTTTCTAGCTCTTTAGCAACGGAGCCGCCATCTTGGTCTATTAATGCTATGGACGTTTTTCCTAGACTTTGTTCTGCTGACTCCATTGATGTTTGGACTGCAAAACCCATGAGGGGAAACATTACCATAGGAACAATTATCATTCCCAGCAAAATTTTGGGGTCTCTGACCATTTCTTTAACTTCTTTTATTACGATATTAAGTAAGCCTTTAAGCAAAGCCAACCACCTCCCCAAACACTTCTTCAAGGTTAACCGCGTCGTATTTTGTTTTAAGTTCTGAAGGAGAGCCCTCAACGACGACTTTGCCTTTGTTTACCAGCGCCACCCTGTCGCAGAGGTACTCCACTTCCAGCATGTTGTGGCTTGAAAGAAGAATGGTTACGTTTTGCTCCTTTGCGTAACGCTTTATGAGTGTTCGAACATGAACTGAATGAAGCACATCCAAGCCGCTGTTAGGCTCATCCAGTATCGCCAGCTTAGGCTTCGTCATCAGCGCTCTGGCAACAAGAAGCCGCCTTTTCATTCCTTTGCTGTAAGTTTTAACTTTGTCTTTGAGGCGGTCTCCTAACCCAGAAATTTCAGCTGCCCCATCAACCAGCTCCTCTGTTTTTGCCTTGTCTTTGGTTATGAAGCTTGCCATAAACCTGAGATACTCAAACCCTGAAAGGTTCTTGTAGGCGCCAGCGTCTTCGGGGAGATAAGTGATTATTTTGCGTACCTCTGCAGCCTCCTTGACTACGTCGTGACCGAAAACCTTTACAGTGCCTGAGGTGGGCATCAGCAGTGTGGATGCGATTCTGAGGGCTGTTGTTTTTCCTGCACCGTTCAATCCGATTAAGCCGAAGATTTCGCCCTCTTTTATTTTGAAGTTTAAGCCGTCAAGGGCTCTAACTGACCCAAAATCTTTCACAAGGTCCTTGGCTTCAACTGCAACACTCACAGAAACGCCTCCGTGTTTATCGCTGATATTTATTTACCAAAATATTGTAAAGATTTACTAATAAGCCTTGTGGTGCACACCCACTCCACAAAGACCCCCTCAAGAAACATCCCCCAACATGTTGTAGCATTAGAGAAGCATCTTCAATAAATCTGCTTTGGTTACTATGCCGACAACCGTTCCCTTCTTCGAAATCAGAACCGCCGAATAAACCTGCAGAAGACTAGAAATCAGCGACAGCGGAGCATCCTCCCCAACCTGAGGAAAGGACTCCTCCATAACCTCGCCCACGGAACGCTTGGATATCAGGTTCAGGTCCTTGCCTGCCGAAACCTTTCCTATGATAGTCTTCTCTGAAATGCTCCCAACAGGATGTTCTCCGTCAAAGACTGGAAGCTGAGAATACCCATAATCCGCCATGGTCTGAACCGCCTCCGACACGGGAGCACTCTTCTGAATTCCTATGACTTTGCTGTGCAGCACCTCTTCGGCGCAAACCTCTGTTTCTGTCTGCAGCCGCTCCAAGGCATCAAATATTGCCTTAACTTTAGTATACGAGGGGTCGATTTTGTGGGATTCCAGTTTTGCGATTAAGGACTGGCTTACTCCCGCCAGCCTCGCAAGTTTCTGCTGGGTTAGCCCCAAAATTTTTCGTTTCTTGGCAACTTCTTCCAGTGAAGGCAGCATGACCTGAATGTTGGGACGCGGATTTAAATTCTTTTTGGAATAAAAATTTCAGTAAAATATTAAAATGGTAAT
>CAZYJH010000157.1:0-4270 GCA_964647775.1 uncultured Candidatus Bathyarchaeia archaeon | reverse complement strand
CATCTGCTTGACGTGCAGAAGGTCGCCGGTCCGAATCCGGTCCGGCCCACCACCCAGTTCTGACGGAAAACCATTTTACGCATTAACGCTATGTAAGGTATGGTGTGGTCTGGCGATGTCTGGTGTTGAAGCTTCGAGGGAGCCGAAGGAGCCTCAGGTGCATGTTTGTTCGTCCTGTGTAGAAACGGTTGTGCTAACCTTCAATCATTTTCAGGAGCAGATTGCGCAGCTGAGACGGGAGAAGGAGAGTCTCCAAGAGGCGCTGAGGAAGCTCTGGGAAGAGCATGAAGAGCAGAAGCAGGTTATGGTTGAACAGATCAGGGCGTTGGAAGAAAGGTTGGCTTTGCTGAAGAAAGGCTCAGAAACTCATATCTAGCTGCTCCGCCCTATAGTGTTTGTGGGGGAGTTGAGTTGTTGTTTGAGTGCCCTGATTGTAAAGGAAAAATTTCCAGATACTACGCCGAATTGAGGGTTTGTCAGGACTGCAAAAGGATAGTCAATCTTGATGACCTGTTGAGGCTTCTCAGAAGCCTAGGAGTAACTGAACAGAACATCAGAAGAGTGCATGATAACCTAGCTTATCCCAGACTGTTTGCAGCCTAACCGCACAGCAGCAGCCTTTGAGGCACAATTTCATATTCTTTCAGTGATTACTGGAGCTCTTACCCGTTAGCAGACAACCGGAATTCGCTGACTGGAGTTCCATCCCTCGGGCACACTGACTTCCTAAGCCCTCTGTCCCAAGTAACCTCAGTTCCACTGCATTCTGGACAACAATACTGCTTCAACACAAAGCCCCCACATAATCTATGTGCTTAGCGTTGATAGATTTTACGCAAAAACCATGTGGCTTATTACCTGAACACTGTTAAATCTGAATGCTTTTTTGCTTCATCTATTAATGGTCCCTTTACACAAAATCCCAAGGCAAGACAGCTTCCCCTCACAGAAAGTAAACTGTCTCCCCGCTTTACGCCATATTGTTTCAGCGTTTCCAAAGGAACCGTGACGCAGCCATCTGTATTCAGTGTGACCCAGCAGTAAGGTTTTCCATTAATCATTATTGTTTCTCCTTCAGGCAATTGAAATCCAGCCAATCGAGGATTTTCGTCCAGCACCACTGACAGCCGCGAATTCTTCAGCAGAGACGGAGTGGTTACGGCGAATCCTCCAGAGCGTCTGCTTCCAGACAACAGAATTACTTTGCATGGCGGCTTGAAACTGTATTCTGTAAGCGCTTCATCAGGAACCTTAACCCTTCCTTCACTCCCTACCTCTGACCAGCCGTAAACATGTTTGCCGCCCTTCACAAGTCTGGGCATAAATTTTTCACTCTCCACATTAGCCTATGTTGAAACAGAATTAAAATTTGATTGTTCATAGGCGAAAGCCATATTTTCTGTTCCACATGATATATGTGCGATTGGCTTTGTCGGATATTGACGGCTCCCTCAAATCGTTGAATGCGAAACTGGACTGGATAATCAACCGCCTCAACTACCTAGAAACGGTCCTCACAGAGAGCCAACAGTATCCCGAGGTTGTAGAGTTTCTTCAAAACCTAAAACTGGGAACAGCCCTATACGGGGAGCCACTGAAAACACTCGACCGCATCGTATCTGCGCGTCATCTCATAGATTCCACATCCCAAAAAGACGAAATAAGCAAAATCATCCTCAATTACATCGCCCTGAAGGGACCCAGAAACATCAGCGAACTCACCAGAGAAATTGGGCGCCAACGAGGAAAGGCGTCGCGCACAACAATCAGAAAACGAGTGAAACAGCTTGTAGACTCGAAAGCTCTGATGAAGGAAGGCACCCGCTACCGCCTGCCCTAGCCACCATACTGGACAGAACTGTCCAATAAGTCTAAACAGGCTATCCAGTGTATACAGTATTTGAGGTGAATAGTAATGAGTGAAAAAAAGCATGACATGCCGAAACCCGAAGAGATTTCAGGTATCCTAGCCGCAGTATCCAAAGAACTTCCCGGACTAGTGAAGGGAATCCTTGACGCTTTCTTCAGTCCCGAAGCCGCAGCAGACATGGGCAAATCAGTTGCAATGTTCTACAAGACCCTCAAAGAAGGCGGAATCCCCGAAGATCAAGCATTAATCATGACCAAAGATTACCTAGGAACCCTGACAAAATGGAGCGAAACCATGAGGGGAATGAAGATCGGTCACCACGAGGGCTGAGCCATGGGTGCAAAAGCCCTCTTCGTCGACGCGCTCTACTTTTCTAGGCTACTCGTTGAATCTATGGGTCTGGTTACGCAGGCTATTGTGAAACGGCGAAAAGCAAAAGCAGCCTTCAAAAAAACTTTGGTTCATCAAGGAGTTCCCCCAGAAATCGCAAAAGAAATCGCTAAAGAATACCCCAATCCAGTGAACGATTTCTTCAATCTTGTGAAAAATAGTACTATCGGTTAACAAAATTTATCTCCTGACCCCAGAAACCAGATGTGACCCACAATGAGCAAAGAAGCGGTAATACAAGTCGAGTCGCTTGTGAAAAAATACAAGGACGTGACAGCAGTTGACGGCGTCTCCTTCACGGTCAACCGAGGCGAAGTCTTCTCTTTTGTAGGACCAAACGGCGCAGGCAAAACCACAACCGTTGAGATTCTGGTCTGTTTACGAGACGTGACAGCAGGCACGGCAAAGGTTCTGGGCTTCGACGTTGCCTCCCGAAAGGGGCAGCAGCAAATCAGAAAACGGGTCGGAGTTTTGCCCCAAGACTTTAACACCTTTGACCTTTTGACGGTTAAAGAGAATCTCAATTATTACAAGAAAATGTATGGTAAGGGAATGGACATTAACGAGCTGATCAGGCTTGTTGACTTAGAGGATAAAGCCAAAACCTTATACAAGAACCTGTCTGGCGGCTTAAAGAAACGGTTGGCTATCGCAATAGCTCTAGTTAATGACCCTGAAGTTGTTTTTCTTGATGAGCCAACCACGGGGTTAGATCCTAAAGCAAGAAGAGACGTTTGGGACCTTATTGAAGGGCTGCGGGACCAACAGAAAACCGTCTTCTTGACCACGCATTACATGGACGAAGCTGAGGTGCTGTCTGACAGGGTGGTTATAATCAGTTACGGAAAAATAATTGCTGACGGCACACCCAGCGAGCTTATCTCACAGTATGGGGGAAAAACTACCCTAATCGTTGAGGAAGGTGGAACAGAAGCCTATAATCTTCTTCAGAAAAAGTTTCCAAACTCGAAACTGGAGAACGGCGACGTTCTTGTGCCAATCAACGGCAAGTCTGACCTGCCCGAGGCAGTGATGACTTTGAATGGCAACAAAGCCAAGTATGCGGAGTTGATTGTGCGAAGACCAAACTTGGAGGACGTTTTCCTTAAGCTTACAGGCAAAAAGATTGTGGATGGCGAGTTGAGTTGAAGCGAATCTTGGCGATTATGGGCGGCGCTCTTCGAGTCTGGTTCAGGAGCAAGCACACCCTGTTTTGGGCGATTGCCTTTCCAATCCTTCTTATGCTGCTCTTCGGGGCAATCTTCAGCGTTAACGAAGCCCCAAGTTTCAGTTTTTACGTACAAAACCAGGACATCATCAACGGGGAGCCGTCCCAGTTTTCTGCAATGTTTGTTGGCATGCTTAACGAAACAGGTGTTCTTAAGGTCAAGATGGTTGACGCCAATGTTGACATAGCAAAATACATTGATGATGAAGGCGTTGAACTGCTGCTTCTGATTCCCGAGGGTTTCCAGCAGTCATGCATTACCCAGAATGCAAGCGTGGTTCTGAAGACTGTACCGCCCGAGGTTGACACTTCAGCGGCGACAGTGCGGGGCGTCGTTGAGCAGATAGTGGAGATATTCAATACTGCTGCGACAGGAGAGCAGCCGCCGCAAATAGTTACAGTTCAGCAAGAAAGTTTGGTTTCAGAAAATTACAGGTTCATCGACTTTTTTGTTCCAGGACTAATTGGAATGAGTCTGATGACAACGGGCATCTTCGGGGCTATCGGATGGAACACCCGAAACAGAGAGCTTGGAATACTGAAGAAGCTGGCAACGACTCCCCTCTCAAAGTTTGAATGGATTATTGGGGTTGTCCTCTTCGAAATGGTCATGTGCGCAGTTTCAACAGCAGTTATTCTAACTGTTGGCGTTCTGATTTTCAACATAAGGGTTCTGCCGAACATCTACTCGGTGATACTGATTGCTGCAGGCGCAATAACCTTCCCTGGAATAGGCATGGTAATCGCAAGATTCGTGAAAGAAACCGATTCCGCTGATGCAG
>CAZYJH010000156.1:0-4332 GCA_964647775.1 uncultured Candidatus Bathyarchaeia archaeon | reverse complement strand
ACTCCCGTCAGAGGCTCCAGAGGCCTCCATGATTGACCGCTACACCACCGGGCTAAACTGCTATCATGTTACAGAAAAGTCAGGTTCTTACTAATAAATCTCTCATCTCCCATTTTCGGAGTGAAAATGGATGAAAAAGGGGTTTCTGTACGTATTTGTTTACTTGATATCAAGTACTGGGAGACAAATCGTAATGCTTATATATTAAGTCATAACCTCAGGGTATCTACGGCGGGTCCAGATGGACGATTCTGAACCCTAAAAGGAAGACGAATCACGCTAGAAACGGAATTCTCGCCAGAAAAAAATGCCGAGAGGCGAAAAGATACGCAAAAAAAAGACATTTCACATAGAACAAATGAAAAGTGTCCTGAATGTGGAAGTCCTAATCTTATCCACGATTATGACACTGGCGAGACTATCTGCGGAGGCTGCGGTCTGGTTGTTAGAGAGCAGATGATGGATAAGGGTCCAGAATGGCGTGCCTTCACTCAAGAAGAGAAAGCCTCCAGAAGCCGTGTGGGAGTACCCACCTCATATTCTGTTCACGACAAAGGATTATCCACTGCTATAGGGCGGGTAGACAGGGACGCTTTCGGACGTAAACTTCCCCTCTCCACGAGACTGCAGATGTGGAGACTACGGAAATGGCAGATAAGATCCCGTGTTCACTCTTCGATAGACCGAAATCTTGCTCAGGCAATGGCAGAGTTGGATCGTCTATCCGACAAGTCATACATTCCTGGTCCAGTTAAAGAGAAAGCCGCAATCATCTACCGTAAGGCCTTGGACAAGGGTCTGGTGCGGGGCAGGTCTATCGCAGCCATCGCCGCTGCTTCGTTGTATGCTGCTTGCCGAACCACAGGAACCCCAAGAACTCTCAGGGAGATTGCGGAAGCCAGTTTTGTGGACAAGAAGGACGTGGCTCGCTGTTACCGTCTGCTGCTCAGAGAACTGAACGTTCAGATGCCAATCGCTAACCCTCTCACGTACGTTTCTAAAATCGCTGAGAGAACAGGCATCTCAGGTCAGACTCAGGGTCATGCCATTAAGATTCTTCATGAAGCCCGGAAAAAGCGTGCAGCCGCTGGAAAAGACCCTATGGGGTTGGCTGCTGCTGCGTTGTATATTGCCTGTCTTGTGAAGAATGAGAAGAAGACTCAGAAGGATATTGCTGAGGCTGCGGGCGTAACCGAGGTTACTGTCCGGAACAGGTATAAGAGTCTGCGGAGACAGCTTGGCATAGAACTGCCAGATTAGCTTTTTTCTTCTGTTTTTGTTTGCTCCATGACTATGGGTCCCCTGTAGCCGCATTCTGGGCAGATGTATTGCCTAGGGGCTATTCCGTACAGTCCAGGATAGGTGCTGAGGCTGCTGAGCGCTATTTTTGGGCTTCCACATCTGGGGCAAAGGTTGACTGTGGTTTCGCCTCGTTTTTTGTGTTTCAGTTCTTTAATTACTTCACGAAAATCGGAAAGACGTCCCATATTGAATCTCTCTGCCTATTGGACTTCAACGTTTGCCTCTGGGTAGCCCTGACGGATAAGGTATTCTCTGACTTTGTCTCTGTGGTCGCCCTGCAGAATGATTTCATCGTTTTTTGCGGTTCCTCCGCAGGCGCAGAAAGCTTTGAGTTTTTGGGCTAATCTGCTCAGGTTTGCTTCTTTATCGCTGATGCCGTCGACGATGGTTACAGCTTTTCCCCATTTTCTTGTTTCTAAGCGCACTCGTATTCGTTGTTGCTCTTTTCCTATTTCTTCGCAGACACAAATGTCTGTTGGTAGTCCACAAGTTGGACAAATTTCAGCCATGATACTCACTACAAAGGTCTTTATCGCCATATATAAGATTTTCAATGTTCTACGGATTGATTGTTGGTACGTATTTAGGGGGGAAGAGTTGTTGTTTTGTGATATTTCGGTTTTTGACTTATGACGGCGTCTGCAATAAGCGATATATTAACTCGCATGAAACAATATAGCAGATGTGAGGCAAAAGAGATGCAAAAAGCAATAAGTAAACTGGACGGTCTCATCAAAAAGAATCATTTCAGATTAGCCGCCATAATGGGACTTATGCTTTTAGTAATCGGAGTCAGCCTCTTAGGTTATTCACTTTCGGCAATTCAGGAGCGCGAACACCTTCTAAACAGCGCCAATTTGACGCCCGACGAGACATGGCAATATGAGGGCTCACTTAGCTGGTGGAGAAACGCCTACGCCACCATGTTCCTTCCCTTGGCGGTGGTCTCCATGACCTTAGGTGGTGCCGCTTTGGTTTCTCAGCCGCTGTGGACAAGAATGCATCGTGAAAGTGTTCTCGACACCTTCGCAGACAACGTCAAACGCGCCGCGAAAGAGAACTATGAACGACCAAAACTTCACTAGATAACCCTTTGCAGCCACAAAATTCAGTGCTTCAGATTACTTGGGTTGTGGGTCCTCGACGACTATCATGGTTAGGGTTGACCTGACTTTGTCTAGATTTCGCAGATTCCATGTGACGATTTCTTCGAGTTTGTCCATGGTTTCTGCCTTAACTGTGGCTACGATATCATAGACTCCGTAGACCAGGTATGTCTCTGTTACGCTGTCGATTTTTTTCAGGGAATCTATAACGCTACTTACAGCACCCGCTTCGGTAGTTATCAAAACATACGCCATAGGCATGATACCCATTCCAACTCCGCTTCGCATTCAATAAACAACCTATCATAAAATGAGAATAAATAACTTACCCAACAACACGTTAACTGGACTCACTCAACGCCCGTGACTCCGCTCATATTAGGAGCCTAATAGAGGTACATTGTTGAAAACAGTATTTTTTCCAGAAAATGTAGAAAAACAGGGTTAATCTTATATACTGAAACGGGGGATAGAGTGTAAAAAATTACACACCAACCAAACAGCAAAACAGGCGAATAACATGGTAAAGTTATCAGCACGTGACGTAGCCTTCGTCGGAGTTTTTGCGGCTCTATCCGTAGTCGTAATCAAAGTAATCCCCGGATTCCCAATCATCGGTTTATCAGATTCACAAATCAAATTTGACGCCGCAATAGCCCCAATCTACGGCATGGTTCTGGGACCTTACCTAGGTTGTCTAGCTGCATTCATCGGAGGCATCGTCCTAGCTAACAGCTGGTTCTCTGTCCTCACTTCCTTTGCCCCAGCAGCCTCAGCGCTAGTTGCAGGACTTCTGACACAAAAGAAGCTCGCTTCTAGCCTCAGCAAAATTCCAGGATGGGCAGGAGCCGCCATCATCCTTGGGTTGCTGATTTTAGGATGGTACGCAACTTGGGTGGGACAAAATGCTTTGCTGTATCCAGTGCTTCACATTGCAGGGTTGCTGATAATCTTGATGTTCAGGGGACGTATCGCAACTGCCTTCGAAAACAGTGAAGAATCACGGAAAGTGTGGAGCTTTAAGCCGAACTATATTCTCTTAGGCATTGGAGTTATTGTTCTGGCATACATCCTTCCAAAACCATATTTGAGCGAAATAGAAATCCTGTCATACCTTTCTCTTCCCCTCTACTTTGTTGGCGCCATCCTGATATTGCATGGAATTTTCGGCGGTGAAGAAGGGAAACTAAACTTTGCTGTTGCCGTTGCCTTGGCAAGCTACTGTGGTATAATAGCCGATCATATGGTTGGAAACTTGGCATACATAAGCCTAATTGGCGTAGTTTTTCCGCCAGAATGGTTACCTGACACCCCAGCGCTCTTCATGTCACTTCTGCCCGTTTCTGTTGTCGAGAGACTAGTGTTCACTGCAATCGCAACAGTTTTTGGGGTCGGTTTGATTCTTGCTCTACGTAGAGCGGGATTGTTTCCCCGAAAATTAAGCGCTGTAGATAAAAATGATGGTTAAAGCAAGGGAAGGCGACCTTATAGAGTCGGTAGACGGCATCGTTTTTGATGTTAAAGGGCTAGTTCACCCTCCGAACAGGGTTGTAGCCTTCATCCGCTACGTTCCCGACCCCGAAGGCAACCGAGAAAGAGATGGGTCCAGATACAGCAAATTCTACAACCTCTCCAAACGATACGCCCTACTGAAACACAAATACCCACAATACCTAGTTGAGGACCCCGTCTTCAACACGCTACTCTGCGAAGTCCCCTTTGCTGACATTAAACAGCATTATCAGCCAGCTCAGGGCTTACAGAACCTCAGAAACAGAAAAGACCTAGACGAAGCGGAAACAGCGGCTTTACGGTTCATGGAAATCATTAAGGAAAATTCTGGGGTTCAATGGAGCAAGCTGGGCGTTTCAGGGTCGATTCTAGTCAGGCTTCAGGAGCCATCCTCAGACATTGACCTTGTCGT
>CAZYJH010000155.1:0-4335 GCA_964647775.1 uncultured Candidatus Bathyarchaeia archaeon | reverse complement strand
CGCTTGTGGCTTCAAGAATTCCCCCAGCAGAAGCATTGAGGTATGTGGGATGAAAAAGACAAGCCAAAAAGAAACGGATTCTCGAAAGCCGATCCTTTCTATTTCAGGGTTACACAAAAAATACAATGAAGGCAAAACGAATGAAGTTCACGCCCTGAAGGGAATAGAATTGACTGTCAACAAGGGAGACATGATGGCTATTATGGGTGCTTCTGGATGCGGAAAAACAACCCTTCTAAACATGATAGGTCACCTTGACAAACGCTCTTCAGGCACAATAATAATTGACGACGTAAACACTTCTTCCCTTTCTGACAGCAAAATGACAGCCTTTCGCCGAGATAACATCGGATTCATTTTCCAGTTATTCAACCTCTTCCCATTTTTGACAGCTGTAGAGAACGTTGAAACACCTTTGCTGCTCAGCGGGGTTCGTTCTGGTTTAGCAAGAGAGCAAGCAAAGATGCTGCTTCGCGAATTAGGAATGGGGGACAGACTTTATCACTTACCTACTGAACTTTCGGGAGGACAGCAACAAAGAGTTGCTGTAGCTCGAGCGCTGATAAACCAGCCAGCCATAATTTTGGGAGACGAACCAACAGGAGACTTGGACTCTGCAACAAGCGCCGAGGTAATGGAGCTGTTTCGCCGCATAAACAGGATTAATCAACAGACATTGGTTCTTGTAACACACAACAGATGGATTGCCGAAAAATGTGATTACATCGTGCACATGACTGATGGAGTTGTCTCACACATCGAAGAGGGCTTACGTAGCTCTGGAGGAAAACAGCAATGAAAGCATATTTTGGGGCATTAATAGACAAGTCCGTCTCTAAACAAAACACTCAATTGGCTAACAAAATCGAGAAAGAGTTCAAGAAACGCCTCAGAAAATCAGCTGTAAGCAAAAAAGAACACAACACATTCCTGTTTTTAGGGGCTGAAAAAAATCTCGAAAAACCGCTCAAAGAGGAAACCGTGGAAAAGATTGAAACAAGCATCTCACGGTTACTCAAAGAATATTACGGTAACAACAAAACAAAACTGAAAAAACTTCTAAAAGAAAAGCAGGAGCTAAAGGAAACATCCCAAATTGTCAAGGAATTCTTAAAAGTAGTTGACACAAAGCTCCCAAAAACCTTCGAATTGAGTTTAAAGAAACTGCTGTCGGATTTGCCAAATCAGTATTTTGAAATTCAGGAAAAAAGCATGGCCATGATTTGGGACTTGGATGAAATGGGAGAAACCCGTATTCTCATTTCAGGATGCAACACACCAAAATTCACAATATCCGACGGAGACAGAATTGATTTTGAGGAGATGACTGACAAACTAGTTTTGATGAATTTCTTTTTGGTTTTCCTGAATCCAACAATATCTCATTTAAGAAATATGCATGACGTGTTAGAGAGATTAGGTTTAGGTCTACAGGGAAATCATTACAGAATCAGCGACCCAAAAATTCAAGCTAAGCTTGAAATGTTTGTTAAAATTCTTCAAGCAAAACTCAGTGCTCTACAGAACATGGATAAACCATTCTCAACTATTCTAAATCTCTTTCAGGCTCCAAAATCTTTCTTTTTCAAAAAATATGACTTCAAACAAGTTTGCGAAGATTTTGACACAACCCTAAGACAAGTCGCTTGGAAAATCACTCAAGGGAAAGGGTTGCTGGAAGAAGTGCAAAAGAAACTTGACATCTGCCAAATTGCCTTACGAGATTATCTGGACGAGACAAAATATGTTATTAAAACTGTGGAGTCTATTGGCGAATTTAAACTTTCCATGCTGCCATTGGCTGAGTTAAGTTCAGACCTTTTTATCGAAGCTGAATTGCTGAAAATGTGGTTAGACTATTTTGGGTCAGACCTTCCATATTTCACGTTTCAAACCAGAATTTTCAGTGACTTTATTCTCGAAGACAACAAAACTTCGGCGGATAACATCATCTCAGTTAGGGGTCTTACAAAAAACTACAATCTAGGAAAAACCACAGTATATGCCCTAAGAGGAGTAGATGTTGACATTAAAGAGGGCGAATTTGTAGCTATTGTAGGAAATTCTGGGGCTGGAAAAACCACGCTGCTGAATTGTATGGCAAGTTTAGATGAACCAGATTACGGTTTTGTTTTGTTCAAAGGGAAAAACATCCACAAACTAGGTGACAAAGCAAAATCAAAAGTTCGGCTTCTGGACATGGGATTCATTTTCCAAAGTTACGCTCTACTGCCACATTACGATGCCCGAGAAAACGTTGCATTGCCTGCTGATCTCGCAGGGTTCAGTAAAGACCTCAGAAACAGAATAGAGGACCTCCTTGACGGCGTTGGAATCAAACAGCAAGCAAAACAATACCCTGCCCAGCTAAGTGGAGGACAAATGCAACGTGTCGCAATTGCTCGAGCATTAACAAACCGCCCCCAAGTTCTGTTCGCTGACGAACCTACCGGAGACTTGGACTCAGAAACCGGAAAGCAGGTCATGGAACTGCTCAAAAAATTTCATGAAGAAACTAAAACCACAATAATTGTAATCACGCATGAGCAAGATATCGCTGATTATGCCGAAAGAAAAATCAAACTAGAAGATGGCGTAATCAAAAGCTGATCCGACAAAAACGATTTAATTAGAAAGAATTCTTTTGACCTCATAGTTCCTGAGGACCGTAAAGTCGCTTCAGTCATCTTTAAGGGTGTATTAGAAAACGGCTACTTAAAATTAAAAGTCATCACCAAAGACGGCGACAAAAAAGCATTGAGCCAAGCGTTGGCATCGTGAAAGATGTTGATGACAAACCAAAAGGGCTAGTGGCTATGCATAGGGACGCCACTGAAAACAAGAAAACGGAATAAGAAACATACATGCAAGAGCATACGACTTGAGCATTCATTAGTGCTTATCGAACTATTTTTCTTTCACGTTTATGGCGTCAACTGAACAGCTTGATTTGCATACTAAACATGCTGAACAGTTGCTTGGGTTTGTGACTACAGGTTGTTCTTCAAACCATTCTAAAACGCCGAAAGAGCAGGCTTCAACACATTTTTTGCAGCAAGTGCATCGACAGTAATCGATTATAATTTCCACAACCATTTTTTTGGTCTCCTAGCGTGTCCAGCATGTGCTTTTAAGACATTACTGCTTAATCAATCAACATTTAATGTTGTTTTATGTTTTTGGTGAATACCGAGATTGTTTCGAGCCATCACTTAATGGGCATAAAAAACATTCTCTTTCTTTCACATTGTAAATTATACATAAAGTTGAGGCAAATAGACTTTAAAAGTGTTGGAGCTAAGTGCAACCAAAAATGTGAAAGCGTACATGCTGTTTCAGGGTTCTTCTTTGTTTGCCGAAGAATTTGTGACCTTTTCTTCGAGTTGCACCGTGAGGCTGGTTATTCGCTCGATTTCCTCGGTTCTTTTTCGGACAGCCTCTGCCACAAACTCGGTTACGCTTCTATATCCTAAGTCGGGTCTACGTTTAACCAACGTTTTTACTTTGATGTATAAACCTGAGGGCAGGTTCACTGAGTCGTATCCTTTTACTGGCAATATACCGTCACCATTATGTAAAATGTAAACCGTTCTTTTATTGGTTTTGATGTCTAAATACGGTTAATTTACCGTAATCGCCACCGATGAAAAAGGATAACGCAGATGGATGGTGAAAAAGGGTTGGAACTGGAACAAAAAAATTCTTCTGCTAAAAAGACCCCGCAAGATGGGGCTTGGAACAGCAATCACAGACGGCTTCCGTTTCCTTTTGTCTCTACCAAAACCGCCCAGATACATAATCACAATGGATGCAGATTATTCACATAACCCAAAGGACATCCCAAGACTGTTAAAGCTCGCCGAAAAGAACTGCGACCTTGTCATCGGAAGCAGGTACTGCCAAGAGGGGCAAGTTAAGGGCTGGGGCTCCACTCGAATATTGATAAGCAAAGTAGCCAACAAGTTAACAGGCAAGATAATTAATCTGCAACTGAACGATTTTACAAGCGGCTTCAGATGCTACTCTAAGGGGTACCTCACAAAGGCGCTTCCGCAGCTTCATAGCGAAACATACGAAATCCAGATAGAAACACTCAGGCAAGCAAAGCTTCAAAACTCGAAAATCGGAGAAATCCCGATAGTCTTTGAGAACAGAAAGAAAGGAAAGTCGAAGCTGACTCTGACAGAAATCTCGGCTTTTTTCAAGTATATCCTGAAAGTGTCATGGGAGCAGCTTCTAGAAATAGAGCATTAACTGTTTACGTTTTTAGATAGTGATTAGAAAAGTGGCGGGCCCGCGGGGATTTGAACCCCGGGTCTCCGGCTTCGGAGGCTT
>CAZYJH010000154.1:0-4387 GCA_964647775.1 uncultured Candidatus Bathyarchaeia archaeon | reverse complement strand
TAGAGTGCAGAGAGCACACAGAACAGAACAGCAGAGTAGAGAACAAAACGAGAGAGAGAAAGGTTAAAATTTAACCCCAAACCCAAATATGTTCATACTCGTTCTCTCTTACCTGCCCTCACGTCTAGGACGAACACAATATTTGTTAGTCAAAGTTTCTTGACTAGGCAAAGAAGTGTTTTGGTCAAATTTTCTTGACAAAAAAACTTTTCTTTTGAATCAAACATTAAATTTATTTGGTTCTAAATATGGGGGAAAGAATCTTGGTCTTATACGAAATGCCTTCAATTGAGGTTTTTAAAAATTGATAAAACTATCTAAGAGCTTTTTCATTTTCTGTCTAGCCATTGTTTTACTTGTAGTAATTGGAGTATGTTTCTATCAAGTAGGACTAACTTTGCAGTCTCAAGTAAGTACATTCCAAAGCGGTAACACTGATATGCAGAGCCAATTAACTGAATTAGAAAATCAGCTAGCAGTCAACTCAAACACCTCTCAAACCCTACAAAACTACGTGAACTCTCTTGAAATCCAATTGAACAACTCAACTGATCTCTCTCAAAATTTGGAAAATCAATTGAATACTCTCAAGAGCCAGTTGAACGCTTCTACCGCTTTATCTCAAACACTGCAAAATCGAATCGACGATTTGGAATCACAAATAGATGATTCTACCCTCTTATCTCAGAGTTTAGAAACTCAGGTCAGCGATTTAGAGACCCAATTAGTTACAGCGGAAAATTTATCTCAAACACTGCAAAATCGAATCGACGATTTGGAATCACAAATAGATGATTCTACCCTCTTATCTCAGAGTTTAGAAACTCAGGTCAGCGATTTAGAGACCCAATTAGTTACAGCGGAAAATTTATTTCAAACACTGCAAAATCAAATTAACGATCTTGAAGAGCAAATTGCTAATCTTTCTGATGTAATCTTAAGCATGACGCCCGTTGCGACTTTTGATTTTATTAAAGACTTCACGATGGAGCCGCACACTTCTGATTATTACCAATTTCCTTCCGATGAGTATAGAACCGTAACGCTTGTTGTCTATGTCTATACGCCCGTTTCTTCCTCCACAGAACTTGAAGTTAATGTTAGCTTTTGGGTTGAAGGAAGTAGCCATGCGCCAATTGTAGATAATTTTGTGGTTAACCGATCTCAGAATTCCACTGTCGTAAAGACATATGATGTAATCGGCTCACCATTTGGATTCATGATTACCAACCCTACAGATACAATTGTAGAAGGAAGATTCACTATCTATATGAGCAGTTGAGATAAAGGCTTCAATGAATCCATTTCCTAACCGAAAAAGGCTAACAGTCAGCTTTGAATGACTGTAAAACGCTTGGGGTTAAAATTTAACCTTTTTTCTCTTCTTCTACCTGCTTCTATCTCTATCTTTCTACCTTCACACAATACACAAAACCAAATACAGTAAACTAAAAAACTCACACACATCATGATTCTGTGAAGTTTTTGAGAGCTTCTTCATTAATCAATGGTTCAAGAGGCTACTTTTTCCAGAATAGGTAGCCTTTGGTTTGTGTCAGGAACCCGACTATGCGGAGTATTTTTGCCAGTTTTTCGTTGTCTGCGGCGTTTATGATTGCATGGTATTCTTGTTTGTTTAGGAATGCTTGTTTGGTGCCTGCGATTCTTTTTCTGTAGATTCCTGAAATTTCTTTGATGACTGTTTTGACTCTGTTCACCTGTTCTTGTGTCATCTGTTCAAGTTTTTTCTTGTTCATTTGTTCCGAGGTGAGGAAGACTGGGTTGAAGTTGAGTGCTCTTAGTTTCTCGACAATCTTTAGTATGTGGGGGTTGGGTGTGGTTTCGGCGATTTTGGTCATCCCAGCCTTCTCGAAGAAGGGATTGTATTTTGCCATGACGGCTATTGTTTCTACGATGGGCTTGCCTGCCCGAGGAAGGGTTTCTGCTACAATTTTTGCTCCTAAGCCGATGGTGCGGTATTTTGGGTGTATGACCACTCTGGAAATTCTGATTATGTCCCTGTTGATTTCCTGTATTGTAGGGTTTCTGTCTAGGGCTTTGCGTCTGCCCGTCACGGCGAGGGGCGGAGAACCATAAACTATGGCGCCAACTGTTTCGTCGCCTCTCTTCATTGTGAAGATTTTGTGGTGCGCAAAGAGTCTGGAGTCCCTGTAATGGAAGTGGGCTAGCTTCTTGTAGTCAGCTTTGCTTCCCTCTGTTACGTGCATTTCTTTGACTAGGCTGCATTCCCTGTTGACCTTGTTGGGGTAGTAGTTGACCTCGATTTCTCTTCCGAACCGCTTGTGGATGTGAATTGACGGCTTCAGGTCCTCAAAAAGGTCGGTGTGTGTTGTAGCCGCAAAAACGGCTCTGCCCTCCTCCCGTGCGATTTTCTGGATGTTAAACGCCACAATCTTGGCTGTGTCCCTGTCAAGGGTAGAGCAGAACTCGTCCGCAAACCAATACCGTTTGTCTGACTCGATAATCTTGGCTAGTCGGTACCTGTATTTCTGTCCGTCGCTGAGTTGGCTGTAGCGTCGAACAAATAGGAACGCATCATTCAAGCCGACTCTGGACAGCAGGGTTAAGCCTTGGTGAAAGTTTTTTCCTGCAGAGTCGATGAGAGGCTTTTGTTGGTCAACTTCTATGTTGTCTAAGTTCACTGTGTCTGGCTTCAGGTCCTTTTCCAGCGCCTTCAGCAGAACGCTTTTTCCGCTTCCGCTGTCTCCCGTGATGTAGACTATGTCGTTGGGCGATATTCGGAGTTCCACGTTGTCGTAGATGACATGCTCCTGAAAGTTGTCCACTCCGATGCCGAAGGCTTCCGCCACTTTGATTGTGCGGTCTGTGACGTCTGTCCGCGTCTTGTAGGCAATGTTGATTCTGAAGACTCCTGTTTCTGGGTCAACCTTTTTTGTGAGTCTGGTGATTTTGAAGAGTTCCCGCATCTTTTTACCACGCCCTGATTAGCTGTGAAGGGGCTTCGGCTTTTCTGGTCGAGATGCAGGCTAGGGCGAGCGCCCAGAGTCTGTCGTCGTGGGTTCCTTCGGGGTGACTGAATCTTGTGTGCCCATCCTTGGTGAGTTCATATTTTTCGCAGTGAATCTCGGCGATTAACTGGCTGTCGTAGGGCATGGACAGTTTGCCTGTCTGCATCTGCTCCCGCAGGTGACCCAGAATCTCCTCTTTCCGTTTACTGGTTAATATGACGCCTCTGGTGTTGGCGATGATGGTGGTCATGTCTTCTGTGACGTATTCGCCTATTCCAGTCTGGTCAACATAGATTGCCTCCACTGTCCTGTACCTGTCTGTGAGGGCTTTGATGTAGCCGATGACGCTGGCGTAGGGAGTGCCAAGCTTAAACCTGTGCAAATGAACCAGATGCACCTCACCATCTTTTAGCAGCTTCACGACGGCAACTGCGCTGTGGTCCCGCTTCTTTCCCAAATCCACTCCGACACAAAATCTGCCCGAGAGCCTGTCAATGAAGCCCGAGTAAGTTAAGGTGCCGCTGATGCATCGTGTGATAAGCTCCTGCGGAAAATATCTGCTCTCATCCTCAGCCCACTCTGCCTCCATTTCTCTGTGCCAACGCCACGGGTCGCCCTTCAGCTGCCGCCGTATCTTTTCCAGAATCTGCCGTTTCAGTGGACCATGGGGTTCTGTGGCGTCTTTCCATGTGATGTGGGACTTGGCGAAGTCGCTGTAGTCCTTGTGGTTGAAGATTCTGTAGAATATGTGGTCTGTGGTCCAGGGTGTGCTGCTACAGACAAACTTGCCGTCCGTGGTGCCCAGCGTGAAGAGGATGGCGTCGTACATTTCTTCGTCGTTGGCTGTGAAGTTCATTTCGTCCCAGTAGACCAGATGCAGGGTGGGTCCCCTGATGGTGTCGGGGTTGTTTGGGAAACATTCTATGATGCTGCCGTTACCGAAGTAGATAACCGTCTTTCGAGCCTTCAGAACCGAGCCGTTGGGCAGGTGTCTGAGGAAGGCGGTGATTTTTCGTATTATCAGTTTGGCTTGCCTGAAGCTTGGACCCACAACCCCAATGGAAACTTTCGGCTGAGTAAGAGCATAGTAGAGCAGCAGGGCGGAGACTATGTGGCTTTTGCCGCTTTGTCTGCACCACCGCGCAGCAACAAACTGGCGTTCCATGAAGTAGCCTGTCAACTGTTTCTGGTAGTCTGTTGGCTTGAATCCGAGAACCTGCTCGAAGAAGTCTAGGGGGTTCTCTTGGAACCTCACGTTTTTTGTACGTTTCTGCTCGAACTGCTGCTCAAGCTTTTGTATCTGTTTCTCCAAACTCATCATTAATTCGCTTCTCAAGTTCCTCAAGTTTTTCTTTGATTTTGCCAGTGTCGTATTCTCTGGTGATGGTGTTGATGCT
>CAZYJH010000153.1:0-4403 GCA_964647775.1 uncultured Candidatus Bathyarchaeia archaeon | reverse complement strand
AACTGCATGGAGAGGTTCTTCACATAGACGATTTCGGCAACATCATCAGCAACATCTCAAAGGATGACCTTAAGAAAATGGGTTTCCATGAAGGAAACAATCTTCTTGTCAAAGTTGGCAACAACACCGTGACCCTCCGTTTCTGTTCAGCCTACGGCGAAGTTTCAGCTGGCACTTCCTTGGCGTTGATTGGCAGCAGCAACTTTCTTGAAGTAGCAGTTAATCAGGAGAGTGCCTCCAGAACTTTCAGGGCAAAGGTTGGGGGCACATTCCGCGTTTCGGGGGCATCCTCCAGCTAACCAATTAACTTCAGTAGTTTTCTATCCCGTACATGTCTCTGCGGGATTTTGCCAAAGCGTAACCTATCAGCAGTCCAGCTGCGAGACCACCGAAGTGGGCAATTATGTTGACGCCTGCGCCCATGCTCAGCATCAAAAGCAGAAAACCATACAACAACGCCCCTGCAATGGACTGACCAAACGTTTTTCGCATATAGATGATGCCTGCGCCGTACATCCCAAATATTGCTCCTGAAGCGCCGGCGGAGAGTGTATAGGGGGACATCAGGAAGAGCGTCAGCAGGTTGCCTGCGAGTCCTGAGAGCATGTAGACGGTAAAGTATTCTTCTGTGGTGAAGAGTTCTTCGGCTCTTAAACCGAAAATAATCAGGAACAGCATGTTTAGGGCTAGATGAACTATGTCCACATGAACGAAGATGGATGTTATCAGTTGCCAGTACTGGCCATTAATTACGTTGATGTTGGCTTGCCCAAACTGAAGCAGCACATTGTATCCTGTTTCGATGAAGCTTCCGCCAGCCACGGAAGTGTAGATGTAAACCAGCACGTTCGCAGCCACAAGAACTGTTGTCGGCGTCAGCATAGACCTGCTTCTTATCATCGAATCATCTTCGAAAAGCAAACGCCCCGCCGTATATATGCGTACCTTGTTCTGTTTCTTTTGTTGTTGGTTGACCGTAAGCTAAATCTTGACGCTACGTCATATCTGCGGGCATGATAGTTGATGTTCTGCTTCCGTCAGCCCTCTTTCTGGTCGGCGTGACTGTGGTTTTTCTTTACTGCAGAGTAGACCGGAAGGTTGACAGGCTTGTCGGCGGGCAAGAACTTCACCTGAAACATGTCCTTCCGTTGGTGCTTGCCATAGGCGTAATGGTGACTGTAGTCTTGGCTATTCCCGAGTATGCCCTGCTGGGTCTCTTCCTTTTCGCCTACACAGCCATTCTTTTGCTGTTCACTTTTCTTTTTGTGCCCAGATGGTACTTGGCATTGGTGCCGCCTGCTCTGTTTCTCCTGTCGTTTTTCTATTGGTGGAACATTTTTTCCTTCAACTTTTTTGCCATAGTCTTCGGCATTTCGGTTGCGGTTTACATGGGACGCCTCTTCACGTGGAAAACAACTGCTGTCTTCGCCGCCTTAGTAACCGTCATGGACATCATTCAAGTTCTGATCACCGGACACATGGGAGAAGCATTTGAAACCGCCAAAACGCTTGGGCTGCCTGCCTTCATCCAGTTGCCCATGTTTCCAACCGCTGGTCTAACCTATCTTGGGTTAGGTGACCTGTTCCTGTTTGGGCTCCTCAGCATCCAGTCCACACGCAAGTATGGACGAACGTTTGGGTTGAAATCCATAATCCTGATGACCCTAGTCTACCTGCTTCTTCAAACGGTTCTGCTGAACTATTACCCCCTAGCCAACGGTTTCCCAGCCACTGTCTTGGTGATAAGCGGCTGGCTAACGGCACTGGGAGTAAAACATCTCTATAATTCACTCATTTCGGGAAAGGAAGTAACGCCGCAACTGGACTAAATTTAGTTAACTGTGTCGGGTTTGTTCAGTTCCCGAAGCCTAACGTCGCCGCCAATCTCTTCTATGAACTTGGCAACGCTGCTTGGAACAAGTTCCTTCCAGTTTTCTCCAGCCATCATGCGTTTCCGTATTTCCGTAGCCAAGTAAACCTCCCGCTTTATGAAAGGCAGCGGCTCAACCTTGAATCCTGCTTCTTTGAAGAGTCGGCTGGTTAAGGGCTCGTTGGAGAAAACTACATCAAATTTTGGGGCGTAGCCTACAATCTGGGCGACCCACAGCATATGTTGATGAATGTCCGGCACTGGTATGACCCAGATTTTCTGCAGCTTGATTCCGTCTTCTTCTAGGGCTTTCCGGATCATGGTGATGCGTTCGCCTGCAGTGAAGGGGTTGTTGAGCCTGTGGCTGTACTGGGAGCTGCCCACGATTATGACCAGTTCATCAACCTTTTTTGTGATCTTTTTTATGACTTCTAGGTGTCCTTTATGAAAGGGCTGAAATCTTCCCACAAAGACCCCGCGCCTCACCATCTTTTCCTCTCCATCAGAGAACCATCATTCATTGGTTTATATGAGCGCTCTTTAACCTCTTAAAAGCTCTCCCTCTTCTTGTTTAACCCATTCAGCAGGAAACAGAGCCAACTCTCCGCCCTTCGTCTTAAGGCTTGTTGACTCTTCGTAGCCTCTTCCTTCTCTCCGAAGAATCTCCTGTTTGATTCTTTCTCCGTAGCCGTAGCCGCCTATAGTCAAGTCAGAACGTACAACTCTGTGGCATGGAATCAGCAAAGGAAAGGGGTTCGATGCCTCAACGCGCCCCACAGCCCTTGCGCTTCCTCCAACAGCCTTGGCTATGGCACCATACGACGTTACGTAGCCGACAGGAACCAGACGCGTGCAGTTAAGCGCCTTCTTTGCGTAGCCTGAAAGATGGTCAGTGGCTATCTTGAACCCGTAGGCTTCCCTGTCCTTGCCGTTGAAGATCTCCTCTAAGGCGCCCAGAACATCTGCTAGAAGCTGATTTGGTTCTTCTAAAACCTGAAACTGTGCATCCCTTGGCAGCTTCGATAGTAGGCGATTCAAGTCAGCTTCTTTGACAGCGAAGCATGTGGCAACAACCTGCTCATTTTGCACTGCGGCGCCATACCAGACGTCATCCTGTTTTGTGTGGTAAACATGTATCATGCAAGCGCCTCCGTTCCCTGCATAATTGCTCCTTTTGGTTGTTTTAGAATTTTGTGAGCATTCCCCTTTTTCGCACGTAAACGTCAGTTAAGCGAAACACGACTATGCCGAAGAGAATCCATGCTATTCCTAAGCCTATGAGATACAGGAAGACGTTACCGACAACTTCTGGCTGATAGTTTTCTATGAGGAAGCTTCGCATTCCATCTAGGGCTGGCGCTGTTGGGAAGAGGTAGCTTGCCTGCTGAGCTACTGTGGGGAGCACGGCTAGGGGGTAAGCTACTGGAGAGAGGATTGACATGATGCTGTAGAGGCTGTCTGAGACTACCCAGCCCTCCTTCAGAATCAAGCCTAGCGCCGAGATTACTATTCCGAAGCCGTACAGTGCCAGCATCATTAGGGCAAATATTGCCATAGCAGGCAGGATTCCCTCAATTTTTAGGGCTAAACCGAAGGTGAAGTATATGACAATGAACTGGATGATTGTCCCCAGTATCTGGTAAACTGTGCTGTGCAGTGCCATACCCAGCACTTGTCCTAGGCGGCTGCTGGGCGTCACATAGATTGCTTCTAGGGTGCCGAACCATCGTTCTCTTCTTATGCTGAAGCCCATTGCCCAGACTGCTGTTCCGATGAAGCCCATCATGATGTAGCCTGTGAAGATGAAGGCTACCATGTCTCCGTTTCCAACAAGCTCTGCTAAATTCTCGCTGTATCTTCCTCCGATTAAGGCAAGTCCGTAGAGAAGGAAGGGCATCAGGAAGATTAGGGGCGAAATCAGTTGGCGGATGAAGCTTACGGGGTAGGCGAACTCGATTTTCCAGTCTTTGATGCTGGCTTCCCAGACGGCTTTCAGTTCAGCCTTTAGGTTGCTCCAGTTGAGTCCGGTTGGGCAGTTGACTTCCCGCAGCCTGTGCGTTTTGTTTTTGTTCATTTTTGTTTTCTCCTTAGTGGTGGCTTATTGTTCCGGACTTCTTTGTTTTTTCTTCCATCCAGCTGAAGATGTAGAAGCCTGCAAGTAGCAGTATGGCGTCGATGATTATGAGTGCTATGACTTCGGTGTAGACGGCTGAGAAGTCTGTTCCTAGGAGCATGAAGCTTCTTATGATGATGAGGGCGTATGTGAGGGGGATGAGTTTGCCGAAGATTTGTGCCCAGCCTGGCAGGCTTTCGGTGGGGTAACGTACAGGGGCGAAGATGTAGAAGACGTATCCTATTGTTTGTGAGAGGTCGTAGGATTGTTTGTACATGAGGGAGAAGGCGGCTAGCATGAGGGACATGCCGTAGAGTCCCAGCATGAGCAGAACGGTTATGAAGAAAACGGGCAGCATCACAGCTAAGGTTATGTTCATTCCGAAGAGGAGCACGGAGATGGTGAGTTGGCTGGCGGCGA
>CAZYJH010000152.1:0-4448 GCA_964647775.1 uncultured Candidatus Bathyarchaeia archaeon | reverse complement strand
CTTCGTTATGGAAGTCAAAAAGCCACGGAGACGATTCATTGACCTTCAAAACCTCACAGAACTTGTTAATGAGCACGGTCGCGGAAAAATCGAGGTTTCGAGTCTTCGTTTCGCCAGCAAAGATGATGTCAAACGCTTAAAACGGGGCGAAGGCGCTCAGAAGATGTACAAGGTTTTTATAGACTTTGACCGAGATGTTTCTGACGAAGAGTTAGATGCTATAACCAAAACCTTAACTAAGGCCAGCATTCGTCAACAAACACCATTACGCGTTTTGCATCGAAGAGCAGACCTAGTTCGAGAAAAGTACATATATGAGGCGCATCTTAAGAGGTTGGCACCTAACCGCGCAGAGATGAAAATACGTTGCCAAGGAGGTCTTTATATTAAAGAGTTGGTAAGCGGGGATGAAGGGCGAACCGTCCCTAGCGTAGCCTCTATTGTCAACATTGAAGCAAAGCCTCTCGAGTTAGACGTTTTGAAGGTTATCATGGAGGAATCATAGTTGGGAAGAAATGCGAAAGGTTTCCGTAGAAAAACCCGTTACATCCTAAAGAGGAAGCCCCGAGAACGGGGAAAGACGGGACTCAGTAGGGTACTACGTGAATATGCGCCTGAAGAAAAGGTTGTGATTAAACTAGACCCTAGTGTTCACAAGGGCATGCCTCATCGAAGATTTCACGGCAAAATCGGCGTTATCGCTAACAAGCGAGGCGGAAGCTACGTCATTAACGTGACCCAAGGGAAAGCAATCAAGGAGATAATTGTTCGTCCAGAGCACATTATGCCCCATAAGGAGGGCTAAAACTATGGCACGGAAGGCTTTGAAGGAACGTATCGTCACTGTTCCGGAAGTAAAAGAAGCCTTAGAATCTATTGGTGAGGAGCGGCTGGATCAGTTTCAGAGAAGGTCGCTTGATTATGCGACAAAATTCGCTAAAGTTGAGCCTGAGAACGTGGACCTTATTGTGAAGGAATTAGTGGAAAACTTCGAGGTGGACGAAGAGGAGGCTGTGCAAATAGTAAATGCTATGCCTGAAAGCATCCAAGAAATCAGGGTGTTTTTGGCTGGCGGACGCAAGATAATTGAAACCTCTAAACTAGAAAAAATACTGGCTTTTTTGAACAAGTATAGAAAAAAGGAATAAGGACTTTTTTAACTATATAATATCTAAACCTAATTGTTACCATTTCGGGGGTAGGGAAAGAGTGGAAAGGAGCGAGAAGAGATACGAAGAGTATGCTTATGTTCTAGATTATCTTCCTCACGGACGACCGGGAACGCGACCAGGGTACAGAGCGGGGGCGCTGATTCAGGTGGTTGGCGAAGAATACTTCACTTTCCTTGAGGCAATCGCTAGAGAGGGTATTGTTCTCAAGACCGCTGACAGAGTCTATGTTGGAAAAGATTCTCGGAGAAAAATAACCTACATTATCGGGCGGATAAACTATGAAGATTTGACATCCAATGCCAAGATGGAGCTTTCTGGAACCGTAGAGAAAATAGTGCTTAACCGAGAAAAATGGTTCATCAACTTCTTCAACACGGCACAGGCAATAACGCCCAGAATGCACGCCCTAGAATTGATTCCAGGCATTGGAAAGAAATACATGTGGCAAATCATTGATGAAAGAGACAAGAAACCTTTCCAGAGCCTCGAAGATTTACAGAACCGCGCCAACATGCCTAACCCCTCCAAGCTGGTTACAAGGAGAATTTTGGAGGAACTGGCTGGCGAAAGCAAATATCGACTGTTTACGAGAGCGCCCTAGTGGAAAGAATTAATCTTCTTAAACGGGCGAAGCATCTTCTTCGCCTTTACGGGGTTTCTCCAAAAAAGCGTTTAGGGCAAAACTTTACAGTGAACGCGGAGATGCTGCAGCGGTTAGTGTCCCACGCTTCTTTAACTGAGGATGATGTTGTCTTAGAGGTTGGAGCAGGACTTGGTTTTCTGACACAGCTTCTTTCTAGTAAATGCAAAAAAGTCATTACAGTTGAGGTTGACCCGCAGCTTGTGAACTTTTTGAGGAAGCAGCTTCACAGCCTGCAGAATGTAGAATTGGTAGAGGGTGACATCCTCAAGGTTTCTCTTCCGCCCTTCAGCAAGGTTGTTTCTGCTCCTCCGTACTCTCTTTCATCTCCGCTTCTTTTTCGCCTTCTAGAACAAAACTTTGAGTGTGCAGTTCTGGTTCTCCAGAAGGAGTTTGCAGAGAGGTTGGCGGCTTCGGTGGGAACCAAAGATTACGGAAGGCTAACTGTTACTATCTACTACAGGGCTGACGTGGAGCTCCTAGACCTTGTCCCCCGAACAATGTTTTATCCCCCGCCAGATGTGGACTCCATGATGGTACGCCTGAAGCCTAGGGCGCCCCCCTTCCAAGTGGACGATGAAGAAACCTTTTTTGAGCTTGTCCGAACGCTGTTCACTCAGCGAAACAAGAAAGTAAGAAACGGCTTGATTCCCTTCCTAAATAAACATGAAATAACTGGAAAAGATGCTGTGGAACTGGCTGACTCCACAATTTACAGCACAAAGAGGGTGCGGGAATTGGCGCCAGAAGACTTTGGGATTTTGACGAATGAGCTTCTCCGAAAGATTTAGACATCCTTAATGTGTCCCTGTATCTGTTTTCGCTTCGCGCCTCGCCTTTGGGCAGGTGTTTACTGGCAACAAAGAAAACACCCTTAGAAAACGCCTCTTTTTGTTGCGCTTTGCAAATCATATTCCCAGATATAGAATAGTTTTTATAATATCTGTTCAACTATGATGGGCAGAGCAGGTGAGAAATGGACATGAAGGCTCGTAACTATCGGGAAGTCAAGGGTCAAGCCTATACCCGGAAGAAGTATATGCGCGGCTCTCCCGCGTCAAAAATAGTGAAATTCACTATGGGCGATCCATCTGGCAGCTATAAGTATCAAGCTCGCCTGATTGCCGAGAGGGAAGTTCAGATTCGGCACAATGCTTTGGAATCTGCGCGTGTAGCATCTAACAGGGTTCTCTCAGAGAAACTGGGAACCAGTTACCATTTGAAGATTTTACCTTACCCACATGTTGTGCTCCGAGAAAACAAAATGATTTTTGGAGCCCACGCGGACCGTCTTCAGGACGGAATGCGAAATGCTTTTGGCAAAGCCATTGGGCTTGCAGCCCGAGTGAAAACTGGGCAATCACTTATTATAGCTAATGTAAACGAGGATGGACTTGAAGCTGCCGCAACGGCGCTGAAACGTGGAGGCGCCAAATTACCTACACCCTGTCATGTAGTTATCGAGAAACTTGGGGATTAGCTGAGGGAGTAGATTTGCAGGGGTCTAGCCACGAGGGCGAGACTTGCAAGAAAGAGAAACTCCTTACTATGTTTTATGTTCATAAATCAATAAGTACTATGGGGTATGAGTTTGGTTTCTGAAAATTTGATAGTTAATATCGAGGAAGAAATTGCTGCCGATGGAAAATACACTGGTGGAAAGGGAGCTAATTTAGCTAAACTGTTCCATATCCTTGGAAAAGGTAACGTTCCATACGCTGTAATGGTTACCACAGAATTCGCTAAGATACTGCTCAACGATCCCGCAATCGTAGACTTGGTAAAAGAATTGGATGCCGCATTGGATAAGGACGATGAGGCTGAAGCAAAAAAGATTGCGAAGAAAACAATGGACTTGATCGAAAACATAAAGACGCATCCCGAACTTATCGATTTACTTGCAAAAAAAATCGAGATGCTGAAGAAGCGTGTTGGGCGGAACAGAGTTGCCGTCAGAAGTTCAGGCATCACCGAGGACATGGCTACTGCCGCTTTTGCTGGACAATTTGAAACATATCTTAACGTTCACTTGGATCCGTCTAGTGTTATCAAGTATGTTTTGAAATGTATTGCTTCTGCTTTTGGCTGGAGAGTTATAGACTACAGGCAGGATTTGCGTAAGAAAAAGATTCTTGACCTGTCAGAGGCTGACCTTCTTAAAGAGGGTTTAATTTCTGTTGTTATCCAGACCATGGTTGATTCGGAAAAGTCTGGCGTGGCTTTCTCCATAGACCCAAACACTGGCAACCGGAATGTAGGCGTGATTCAGGCAGTTTATGGCTTAGGAGAAATGATAGTTCAAGGAAAAGAGAGTGCATCTTGGACTGGTTTTGTTAAAGAACCTGAAATTAAAGTTCTCGGAATCATTCCGCCTAAAGACCCTCAAAAAGAGATGATGGTCTATGACGCGAAAACCAAGTCAAACCGCGATATCCCCGTTGGCTTACGTGACCCTCGAGTGCTAACTTCTGATGAAGCAAATCAGGTTGCCAAGCATGTTACAGCCATAGAAAAGAATTACAAAAAGCCAATGGATGTAGAATACGCCATTGAAAATGGTAAAGTGTTCATAACGCAAGCGAGACCAGAAACTGTTCACGCAACCAGAACAGTATTGACTCTGTTTAAGCTTAAAG
>CAZYJH010000151.1:0-4517 GCA_964647775.1 uncultured Candidatus Bathyarchaeia archaeon | reverse complement strand
GTTGAAGCAATAAACATTAAATTATTCGCATGCCCTGTAACGGGTCTGATGCAACAATAAAGGGAGCTAAAATGGAATGAAGAAAAGTAAAGCCGCATTTTTGCTGTTCTTGTGTGCCGTCTCGTTGTGTGTAGTCGGCGTTCAACCGGTTAAGTCACAAAGTCTTGGCGCCGTTTACATTCTAAGCGATGGAACTGTCCAATCTTCAGTGAATGCTACGGTTCCCATTCAACAAGATGGAGACGTGTATACTTTTACGGCTGATCTTGTTGTTTACACCCTTGCAGTTCAGCGTAGCGGCGTAACAATTGATGGTGCAGGTTTTGCCCTTAGTGGAGAAGGGGAAATGGGAATTGATCTTTCCTCCGTAAACAGTGTGACTATCGAGAATGTACAACTGAATGGTGTGTTCGTTTACGGCGTCTATGTAGCGGACTCATCGTATAACACTGTTACTGGATGCACCATAGCAAGCAACGGTTATGGAATCGGTTTATACAGTTCTTCATACAACACTATTACTGACAACAACATAATAGCCAACGATGTTGGCTTTGATCTGATGGAAACTTCTGACAACCTATTTAGAAATAACCGGTTGGACAATACTCACAACATCGCTGTTTATGGCAGTGAGCTTTCTCATTACATTCAAGACATGGATGATTCAAACACAATCGGCGACGACAAGAAAGTCTACTATTTGGTAGACCAAAAAAATCTGCTCATTACTCCAGACGAGTTTCCAGATGTAGGGTTTCTTGCGCTTGTAAGCTGCTCCAACATAACCGTTTACGACATAACCCTGACCGACAATGTGCAGGGCGTATTACTGGTATCCACAACAGGTTCAACAATCGCCCAATGCACAGTATCCAAAAATTATGCTGGCATAATGCTTGTCGGCTCCACCGGCAACGTGATTAATGAAAACGTTATAACCGGCAACAACAGAGGCGTCCAGCTTAGCCTGTTTTCAACCAACAACACAGTATTTTCGAATACCATATCAGACAACCGTGGAGGTATTTTTCTCTACAATTCTTCACAAAACACTATTACTAACAATAACATAACACAAAACGACTACTATGCCATTGGTTTCAGTGCGTCTTCATACAACACGATAATAAGTAACTACTTTGTCGACAACGGCGCACAGATTTATGACGCTAGCATGGATGACCCAACAGTATCTGTCTCTGTAAACCTTTGGTACGTCAGTTATCCAACAGGCGGCAATTATTGGAGCGATTACACTGGCGTTGATGTGAAAAGCGGCTCCAATCAAGACCAGGCGGGTAGTGACCAAATAGGTGACACACCTTACGTTATTAATGCGAACAACCAAGATGCTTATCCGCGCATGCCTTATGGAAGCCCCCCTGTGGTCTCCATTACTTCACCGCTAAACAAGACATACACAGCAACCTCTGTTACGTTAACCTTCACTGTGAGCAAAACAACCTCATGGACCGGATACAGCCTAGACGGAAAAGCAAACGTCACAATTAATGAAGAAACAACTTTATCTAACCTATCCTATGGCATGCACAGCATCGTCGTTTATGCCAACGATACAGACGGAAAATCAGGGAGTTCTGAAACAGTCTACTTCACAATAGCCGAGGAAACAGGCACTAATACACAATCAGAGCCTTTCCCAACTTGGATTCTAGCAGTAATAATTGTTGCCGTGGTTGCAGTGATTCTTTTCTTCTTCCTGAGGATAATAAAGAAAAAGTGAATCCAATAGAGTGGACATCAACTTCACGCATGGGATTGTAGCCGCGGGGGCTGTCTGCCAAACAGCAACCAACCTGCAAGACCATCATTTATTTCAAGAACAAAGCAGACACTTGCTGTTACATTTGCTGTGGCTGTTTTCTCCCGAATATCTTAAAAATGTGTTAGGTCTCAATTCACTGGAGGTGCCTCGGTGGCTCAGCTCGGTAGAGCGGCAGTCTCGTAAGCTGTTGGTCGCGGGCTCAAATCCCGCCCGAGGCTCCATTTTTTGCAGTGAAGGCTGTCTTATGTTCAAATAACAGTGAATTTTGATGCTGCTTGTGGGTAGAAACCTTTTCATCATGCGAAAAGCTATACTGTTTCTTAAGGAATGATTTTGCTGCGATTTGGAGGAAATGCATAATGGTTGAGAAAAAAGCTGTTGTTCTCTTTTTGATTTGCGTTGTTCTTGCAGTTGGACTTGTTGGAGCTCTAATGATGCTTAACCAGAAAGACGCCGAGCTACAAATTAAAACAAACCATATCTCTGAACTTGAAAGCGAAAAGTTTAGTTTAGCATCTCAAGTTTCAACTCTGCAATACGACCTTTCAGGTCTCCAATCTGAAACCACTTCACTAACTAACGAAAAGACCGCTCTTCAAACTCAGGTTTCAAATCTCCAAACTGAAGTCACTACATTGGAGAATGAAAAGGGCACTTTAGAAACTCAGGTTTCAACTTTACAAACTAATGTTTCAAGCCTCCAAAACGAGGTGACGTCACTAGAAGATGACAAAACTGGTTTAGAGCAGCAAGTTTCTGTTCTCCAAACCAATGCTGAAAGCCTCCAAACCCACGTGGACTCGCTGGAATACGAAAGAGGCTCTTTAGAGACGCAGGTTGCAAACCTCACTACCGAGGTGGATAACTTGGAAGCCGAAGTTATCATCAGCTACTCTTCAGGTTATGATGACGGCTACGCTCAAGGCGCAGACGATATTATTCAAAGCGGTTACTACTTCATAGACCCAACGTATGACGAGGCGATTGCTTTCATAAATTCGGATGAAACAGACGAAAACGAGTACACTCCAGATTATGTTTGCTACGATTTCACAGCAGACTTCATTAACAACGCAGCCCAAGCAGGCTACAGATGCGGGTTCGTATACATCGAATTTACCCACAGCGCCCATGCAGTAGCCTGTTTCAACACTACGGACATGGGACTAATTTACATAGAGCCACAAAGCGACGAAATTATTGACCTCGCAGTTGGTCAAACATACTTGAATTATGTTATAGTGAAAATGGGTATAATTTGGTGACTTGGATCGCAAAAACTCTTGAAGCTGTGCTCCTGTTGCTGATCCAGAATGGCAGCTTTACGGTGTTAGCGCTTTCTTGATGGGATCTTCAGGTCTGTCTTTTACGGTGCTGTGAACTATGAAGGTTTCCGTCTCTTTGACGCCGTTCAAGTCATGAATTTTTTTAACCAAGTCAGTTAACTCTTTATTGTCCTTCACCAGCACCTTCGCTATACTATCATACTTGCCAAATATTCTCTGAAATTCCGCCACCTGAGGGAAACCCTTCACAATCTCTTCCGTCTCTTTTCTGAGATCATTTCGCGGGTCTTCTCGCATCAATATGTACGCCTGAATCGACAGCCCCAAAATTTCGGGCTCCATCTTCGGAAAAAAAGTGATCATCAAACCAGAGGCGCGCATTTGTTCCATCTTTTTTGCAATGGTCTGCCTTGTAACGCCTAAGTCTTCTGCTATTTTGACAACTGGGCGTTGTCCCTTCTCTAGCAGGTTGAGCAGAATCTTTTTTTCCAAATCTTTGACTCTTAACATTTTGTTAACGTAAACTTTAAAAGTGTTAGCAGTTTTTAAACTTTTCCAACCAGTAATCAACATAGAGTAACAGGTGATAAATCATGAACCCTTATCTTGAAGTATTACGACCTAAACTAAGCAACTCGGACTACAAGAAATTGTGTGCAATATCAATTCCCAAAGTCCACGAATTCATCGCCAAGTCGGCAGACCTCTGTAACGCAGAACACATATTCGTCTGCAGCGATTCCGAAGAGGACAAAAATCACATCCGACAACAAGCAATCGCCACCCGAGAAGAAGCTCCCCTGAACATTTCGGGACACACCATCCACTTTGATGGCTATTATGATCAGGGACGAGACCGTGAAGCCACAAAATATCTTGTACCCAAACGAGTTTTCCTAAGCAAAGCCCTTAACCAAATTGACAGGCAAGAAGGACTGGCAGAAGTAAAAGGTTTTCTTAGAGACTCCATGACCGGGCGCACAATGATTGCCCGTTTTCTTTCTTTAGGACCCACCAACTCGGTGTTCACGATTCTTGGATTGCAATGCACTGATTCGTGGTATGTTGCCCACTCAGAAGACCTCCTATATAGGTCTGGCTACAAAGTTTTCACCCAATCAGGTCCAGACACCGACTTTTTGCGAGTTTTGCATTCATCAGGGAAACTAACCGAGGCTATGGTCAGTGCAGAACCTGACAAGAAACGCATCTACATAGATTACATGGATAACACCATCTACAGCGTCAACACACAATACGCAGGCAACTCGATTGGCTTCAAGAAGCTTGCCTTCCGCTTAGCCATCAGAAAAGCAAACACTGAAGGATGGCTAGCCGAGCACATGATGCTAATGGGAGTCCATGGTCCTGGTGGTCGCAAAACATACTTTGCTGGCGCGTTTCCCAGCGCCTGCGGCAAAACATCTACGGCTATGCTGCCC
>CAZYJH010000150.1:0-4650 GCA_964647775.1 uncultured Candidatus Bathyarchaeia archaeon | reverse complement strand
GAAGGCGCCGAACTCCGCTATTTCCACAACTTCTCCCTCGATGACTTCCTGAATCTTCGGGAAGAACGTGATTAACGAGAATTCGACTTTGTGGAAGGTTGCGCCGTCTCCGGGGATGATTTTTCCGAAGGGGTTGACTTTGATTTTTGTAACGGCTATGACGTAGCCCAGCTCTTCATCTACCATGCCGTCGTACTTCATCTTCAGCTGTTCATAACCTACGTTATCGATGTCTTCTCCAAACCTTTCCGGAGGTATCCGAATCGCATCTTCAAGAGTTACAAGTTTAAACACTTATTCTCACCATCTTAAATTGATGACATATACGCGAAAGCGCCCATGAGGCTTTCGTTTCCAAATAAAACACAGACCTATTTATAAGCCTATACTGCGCCATCCAGCGCCAAACGATGTTTCTGCCTCAAAAAAACCACTGGCACCCCAACAGTTCGCAATCTTTTTCTGAGTTCACGGTCGTTTGTGGCAACAGGAGACTTCAACGCTGCGGCAACTCTGACAATCACGTCGTCATATGTCTCATTTGAAGCTTTTTCTGTGGGGACGGCGCGGCATTTTTCGGCTAACCTAATTGCTAGTTGGGCTTGTTTCCGCTCTTTTGGAGAAGCTGATTCGGCGAGTCCTTGAAGCTCCTTTTGTGTTGAGGAAAGAAGGATGGGTTCGAACCGTCTGTTCAGAAGGTTCTTCAGTTCTTCAAAGATGTCAAGATTGAACTGTGAGGGAACAAAAAAGAAGTTTGCGTCCAGAATAACTTTAAGTGGTTCTTTTTCTGAATCGGGCATGTTTGAATCCTACAGCTTTATGGTCGTAGATGTTACGTAAACTTTTTGTTTTTTGATTCATGCTTTCTGTGAAATGGATGGACTATTTCAAAAAACTTATATTAAGAAACAATATATAAGATACGGGGTTGGGTTTGGATACTTTATTTCAAACAATTCTTCAAACAATCCAAGACTGGAATCCACAAGCAGGATACTCAACTGAAAGAAAATACAGAGATGACCTTATCGTATTTTTGCAGAAAAAATTGAATCACAACGGAAACGGCGCCTTCAGTTCAGCAATTTGGGGTTTTGATCCTTCGGGGCAACATTTCATAAAGAAGGAGGCTGGACGAGGCTTAGCAGACATTGGAATAGATGATGAAATCGGCATCGAACTTAAACTGAATCTAAAACGGAAAAGCCAAATAAACAGACTGGTTGGTCAAGTTGTAGACTACTTAACCGGATACTCCTATGTGATAATCGTTTTGTGTGGACGTACAGATGAAGAAGCTGTTAACGTCTTGAAACACAACCTTAAAAGAATCGTCAGATCGTCTTCTTCGCTTTTTGGACATGAAAAATTCATAAGAATAGTCTCTAAAGACGGCTCTCAAAAGCCAAGAAAAACCAAGAAAGCTTTAGCTGTACTTTGACATCTAAAACCAGAGAGCATGATTCTGAACATGCTAAGGATAACGGGTAATCCCCAAACCTTAAATGAAAATCGTCGCAAACCTGTAAACATAATTCTGTGTTGTGTAATAAGAGTGATGAAGTATGTATGGTAAGCAGAAATTGGCTCTGATTATCGCTACAATACTCACAATATCAACAGTCTCTGCTGTGATTCCCTTTGGTTTCTCGACAATAATCAACAGGCCAATCCTCTACCGAGACAACACAACAGCAGACCCACTGTATATTGACGCAGGCTCATACGTCAACATAACGACGTCAGGAATGGCGATAACTGGAGCGCAGGTGTGGCTTTGGCTTTCCACACAAGGAGGCTCAGAGGTAAACACAGCCGAAGGCGACAGGTGGTATGCGGGTTCCTTCTTGCTGAGTGACGTGTCTGACGCAGTTTCTGAGCACACATACGTCTTCATTAGCGGCGTTCTTCCTGCGCCCTTCAACACAGAAAGCAGAAGCTACACTTACGTAGTAGGCAACGGCTGGATCAACGGCACAGTGCCTCTTATGGTTCAGGGTTCTGATGTTGACTACTGGATAAAGATTGCAGATATATCCCCAAGGGACGTCATAGAGGGGTCAGAGGTCAGCGTTTCAACCAACCGAATCAGATTCAGCGCGGGCTTCGGTGCGACTCCGCTTACAGGCGCTCCAGGCACACCCGTGACTGCCAGCGGCTACGCCACTTCATCAACCGAGCTCTATAACGTAACTCAGGGCGGTCTGCCAGCTCAGGGTTTAGTGGGCTCCACGACCAGCAGCGCTTCTGGATGGCTCTGGACAGGCTTCAGCGCCAGTTTTGATATACTGGACTTGAAGGGAAAAACAGGCAGCGCACCTACAGAGACAGGCAGCGTCATCATCAACGTAATTCAGAACGACACCGCCGCAACTGTAGCCACTTTCGTCTTCACCCAAATCTACCGAGAAGTCTATGTTCCTTCCCTCAACTTTAAGGCACATGGAAGCGACTACAGCGGCGGACCGCCGACACTGAACACTAGCACAACCTATGGGCTCATGCTTGAGTGGTTCCCGTACATGGGCAGCGCCGACGTATACTTGAACAATACCCTGCTGAAAAGCGGGATATCGCTCAATGCGACTGGCGGCGTCACCACATCCATAGCGGTTCCGCCGCTCCAAACAGGCAACTATCTCTTCAGGGTAATTGACAGCTCTGGAGTTGAATACAACTTCACGGTACTCGTGTTCATGTTTACGTACATCAACGTGACTCCTGCCTCTGGGCATGTGGGCGACCAGTTCACGGTCACGGGAGTAAACTTCCTTGACTATGTCGGTCAGCATGTAACAATATATTTTGAGAACAGCATTGCTCCACCCTACTACGTTCTGTTGCTTAACTTCACAGTAACCAGCTCAATTTGGAATCAACAGCTTGTTGTGCCACAGTCATGGGGCGGCGCACGCAAAGTTGAAGTGCGGAACAGCGACGGCACAACAGTCATCGCACTTGAAACAGTTGATGTAACCATGACGTTGATTGTTCCCGAGGAACTATATCACACTGTGACTGTAGACGAGAACACGTACGTAATAGTGACCCTCAGCAACTCAACCGTTTCAGACCTGACCTTCAGTCAAGCAGAAGCTAGAC
The DNA here is from genome assembly GCA_964647775.1 of uncultured Candidatus Bathyarchaeia archaeon. Taxonomy (GTDB): domain Archaea; phylum Thermoproteota; class Bathyarchaeia; order Bathyarchaeales; family Bathyarchaeaceae; genus Bathyarchaeum. The sequence continues at coordinate 1,548 of CAZYJH010000150.1, read as the reverse complement.
TCAGATTTACGGTTGACGGACTTACGGGAACAACTGGCTTCTGTAACGTCACAGTTCCAGCCGAGTTGATGTCGGGAACCTTCACGATCTACGAAGACGACACGCTGTTAGCCGAAAACTTGGATTACATTGAAACCTATAATGGCACCCATTACCTGTTCAGCCTTACATACGAACACGGCGCTCACATTATCGAAATCTTTTCAACAACAGTAATCCCAGAGCTAACATCATTTGTACTTATTCTGACATTCATCGTAGCAACAATAGCCGTAAGTATAGTCAACAGAAAGAAAAAGCGTCACTAGCCTATTTCTTGATGCCCAAACAGCAAAAAATGTTGTTTAGGCTATTATTCCATAGAATAGATAAAAATGTAGCCAATGTATTTTCTTAGGTTCACGATCATGCAAGAAGTTTTGGGTTGGAGTTAAATTAAGCCCCCCTGAACGGGACGACGGGACGGGACGAACGGACAACGGGAACGGTTAACGTCCTAATGGGGAGAACCAAACGAATAGAAAAAAATGGAATTTGGTGTTTATTCTGTTTTTTTCTTTCTGGGCTTCTTGACAACTATGTAACCGATTAAACCTAATCCCATTGCAGCAGTAACCATTATTGTGCCAAAGGGAACTTCAGGAATCTTGTTGAACTCCTCAGCTGAAAGAATAGTTACTGTTAGTGAAGTTGTATCGGTTAAGCCGTCATTGTCGGTGACTCTAAGGCCAACATTGTAAATGCCCGGTAGTGTATACTGTGCCCCCATTCCTGTTGGCGCTGTATTATCAGCATCATATACGCCGTCTCCATCCCAGTCCCATTCATAAAGAACAATAGTCCCATCAGCATCAAAGCTTGCACTAGCATCAAACATCACATCAGCAAAAACCAACGCAACTGGAGAACAAGTCGAAAAAGATGCAACAGGAGGAGTGCCACCTGCTGTGAAGGTGACTGTTACGCTCTTGTTGCTGTCCATAAGGAGAAACTCGGGATTAACTATGCCTAAAACATCGCCGTTCCATTGAGTGAACGTCCAGCCATAACTTGGATTGGCAGTTAACTGTACAACTGATCCAGCAGCATAAGGAGAACTCCCATTGACGGCGACAGAGCCGCTTCCAACAATATTCACACTCAAACTATACTCTGGAATCTGCGCGTTGACTTTCACCGAGTTTGGTAATGCTACAGGAATTGCAAGTAATAACAAAATAATAAGAATACAAGCTTTTTTCAAGTAATCTCTCCAGAGTTGATATTATTCTTTTAGAATTAAAGATTAACTGAAGATGTTTTCATAATTTTCTAGAACAATCTTCTATCATTGGCTTTGGGGTTAAATTTTAAGTCCCCAAGTGCGCGCATGCGCCAAAACAAATTTTTTCCGCTAAATATAAAATGGTAAATGTTCATCTGTTAGTATGCTCAATATGAGTAGGGAAATAGAATGCCAGAAGCAATCAAAATTTTGGAAGTTAAGAGTCCGCATTTCACAATTAAGCTCTCCGATGATCTGCTCAAAATAGACTTGAAAGGAAGCTT
>CAZYJH010000149.1:0-4749 GCA_964647775.1 uncultured Candidatus Bathyarchaeia archaeon | reverse complement strand
TGCTTCATCATATCCTACTTCTACACTATCGATTGTTTCTTGACCTTCAGGGTACAATGAACCAGAGGCAGTTATTAAGAAATCTGTGCCTTCTGCCAATATTCCTTCGTAGGTGTATGTGATGGTGAGTGAAAAAAGTGGTAATCCCAAAGTTTCGCTTCCATTGATTATTATGTGTGGAACATCAGGAGTAGAAGATGGAAAATCATAATATATGCTATGTATGGTTTTTTCTAACGTATTCTCATCCTCTGGGTTAATCGCAACCATTTTTATGTCTAGAGCATTTATTGCAAGTTGGAATACAAAAAACGCTATGATTACTACAAGGATTATAGAAAGTATTTTTTGATGTTTAGAAATTTTGTTTTTAAGTTTCATAAGCAAATTTCAGTTATGTGTTTTTCTTGGCTTAATATTTACGGTAAGAAACCTCAAGGAGTCATGACAAATAACTTAACAGTATCCTATAATACAGGCAACAAACCCGTAACCGCAAGATTATGCCAATCTGGCAGCATTTACGCCACAACAATTCTGCCCAGACGGAGCAGCAAATTTTGTCCACGCCAGTTTTGCATTAAATTTGTAGTAAACATTGATAAATAGGACACGTAGATAGTGGAAAATATGGTCGAACAGTTAAAAGAGGCATGCGGAGTTTTCGGAGCGCAAAACTTCGAAAACAAACCTGTGTTTCCCTACGTCTACTGGGGACTACGAGCACAGAATCACCGCGGCCACCAATCCCACGGATTCCTCACCTTTGACGGAACATTCCACAGCCACAAAGACTTGGATTTGGTTCCGAAAATAAAACAGGGTGACATCGAGCAGTGGCTAACAGAACTGCCTGGCTCCGTCGGATTGGGACACGTCAGATACTCCACATCTGGCGGAACCGATTACCAATCACTTGTAAATAGCACCCAACCAATCTTGGAACAACGGGGCGAAAAGCAGGTTGCCATAGCATTCAACGGCAACATAGTCAACACCCCAGAAATAATACAGGAAATAAGAGAGGAGTACCCGAACTTCCGCTTCAACTATGACGCGGAGCTAATCTCCAGAAAACTTCTACGAGGCGGAAAAGACACTGACCTTGCCTCCTCCGTGAAAAGGTGCATGAGAGAAATGGAGGGCGCCTTCTCCGTTGCTGGGATGACAGATAACGGAGAATTGTTCGCCTTCAGAGACCCCTGCGGAATAAGACCACTCTGCTGTGGCTGCAGCAAAGACCGAAAAACCTGTGTGGTCTCCTCAGAAACCGTGGGCTTAGACATCAACAGCTTCGAGTTCGATTTTGAGGTAAACCCCGGAGAACTTGTAACCGCCTCAAAGGATGGGTTCACACGGAAACAGCTGGTTTTCAGCGAAAAACGGGCGTTGTGTGCCTTCGAGTTTGCCTACTTTGCCAGACCTGACTCTAGGCTGGGAAACAGGTACGTTTACGAGGTGCGAGAAGAGTTCGGGAGAAACTTTGCATGGGAGTACCCTGAAACCACCAGCAAAGTGGACATGATTATGTCCATGCCTGAAACAGGCAACGATGCAGCCTATGGCTACCATGAGTTGACGGGGATAAGGTGGGAAAGAGCCTCCAGACGGCACAGGTACGTGGCGGAGAGAGCCTTTATTCTGCTTAGTAATGAACGATTCAGCACAATCGACAGAAAAATCAACATTGTCGACCATAAGCTGGCTGGAAAAAATGTGGCGGTGGTGGATGACAGCATAGTCAGAGGCGACACCACCAAGGTTGTGGTTAACAAGCTGCGGGAAATGGGCGCAAAAAACATTTACCTTTTCATCACCTTCCCCAGAATAATCGGTCCCTGCTTCTATGGAGTTGACATGGCAACCTACAGGGAGCTGATTGGGTCACAGCATGACGCTGAGGAGATTGCGGCGATAGTGGGCGCCGACGCAGTGAATTATCAGTCAGTGGATGGGCTGATCAAAGCCACGGGTCTAAGCAGAGAGGACCTGTGTTTGGGTTGCATCACGGGCAAGTATCCCACGCCCATGGCTCAAAGATTGGCAGATGAAATGAAGGAACGATTCGAGAGCGGATACACCGAAAAGGGGAGAATATACGAGACTGCCATCAACTAACCCAAAATACAACAAGTTTGCATCCAGCATGTAGGTGACCTTGATGGAAAAAGTTGGCATCCTAGTAATCTCGTACGGCTCAAGAGCAGCCGCCATGATAGACGCTTTTGTCCGCAGCCAAGAATACGCCCCAAAATTTTTTGTTGTTGACAAACAGAGGAACCCCTTCAACGTGAAGCATGCCGAAAAACACACGGTCATTCCAGACTTCAACATAGAGGAAATCACGAAATTCGCCAAAAAACACAGAGACCAAATCGACTTCGGAATAGTTGGTCCCGAAAAGCCGATCATCGCAGGCGTAAGGGACATGGTCGAAAAAAAGACGGGAATACAGATGATCTGCCCCACCAGAAGATACGCCATAGAAGCAAGCAAAATCGCTCAACGCCAGCTGTTCCAGAAGGTTGCGCCCGAAGTTAACCCCGAATTCAAGGTTTTCGACCCAAAAGACTACAGCAGCACCACGCAGGTCAAAAAAAGCGTGTACGCTTGGCTGAAGGAACTCAACAATGAGGTTGCGGTGAAGCCTGACAGGGCAACTGCAGGAAAGGGCGTCGGAGTGTGGGGAGACCACTTCAACACTCCAGAAGAGGTTTTTGAGCATTTCATATCCAACTATGAGCATGGTCCAGTGATAATCGAGGAGAAGGTGGAGGGCGAAGAATCCAGTTTTCAGGCATTCTGTGACGGGAAACGTTTGGTTCCGTTGCCTGAAACCAGAGACTACAAGCGAGCCTTCGACGGGGATAAGGGACCCAACACTGGAGGAATGGGCTCCTACAAAGACGCCGACGATATACTGCCCTTCATAACTGCAAGAGACAGAGAGAAGGAGGTTGAGCTTGTAAACAGGGTTTTCGTGGAGCTGAAGGGAAAAGGCAGCAACCCTGAGCTGCGGGGAGTCCCCTTCTACGCCGCCTTCATCCACACATCCAAGGGACCCAAAATCTTGGAGGTTAACAGCAGACCCGGAGACCCGGAAATAATGAATCTGCTGCCCGCACTGGAGGACGACTTCGTTGAGGTATGCTACAACATGCGGGACGGAAACCTAAGAAAAGTAGACTTCGTGAACAAGGCAACCGTTGTAACCTACAAGGTTCCGCCAAACTATGGCGGCTACGCAACCGTGTTCCCTGACAGAGTAGACAAAAACGAAGTAGACGCTGCTATAGACTTGACTGAAGCACAGAAGCTGGTCAAAAAGGATGGAGGCATACGGGTTTATCCTGGCTCCATGGAGCTAAGAGACGGAGAAAACTTTGCGCTTGGCTCCCGCACCGTCGCCGTCGTGGGTATAGGTGACAGCATTCAGGAGGCAAGAGAAAAGTCTCTGGAAGGGATTGGGGCGATTAAGGGCGGTGCGCTGTGGAACAGAGGCGACATCGCAGCGAAAGAGCATATTAACCGAAGCATGAAGCATATGAAGGAATTGAGGAGGCGCTGATGCCAGCGGAAGCGTCCCAGAATAATCCGAGAATCTTCGTCACTGACTGTGAGGGACCCATATCAAAGAATGACAACGCCTTCGAGTTGACAAGCAGCCTAGTCCCGGATGGGGACAGCATTTTTGCGTTGATAAGCAAGTATGACGATGTTCTGGCGGATGTCGTCAAGAAGCCCGGCTACAAAGCTGGCGACACGTTACGTTTGATTCTTCCTTTTCTGAAGGCTTACGGCACCACAGACAAAAAAATCAGAGACTTCTCTGGCAGAAATGTTCTGCTGGTTCCCGGAGCCAAAGACACCCTCACCTTCGTCAGACAGCTTATGCCCTCCTTTATTGTCAGCACCAGCTACGAGCATTACATCTCTTCCCTGTGCAGTCTGACTGGGTTTCCCTTTGAGAACTGCTACTGCACCCGCCTGAACCTTGACAAATATGACATACCCGCCGAGGAGACGAAGAGGCTACGGGAACTTCAGAGAGAGGTGGCAGCGTTGCCCATGATTGAAATCCCCCGAAACGCCGATTCCATAAACGACTTTTCAGAGAGAGACCAAGAGACTATTCGGAGGCTGGATGAGATTTTCTGGCAGATAATTCCAAAAATGGAGTCTGGCAAGATGCTGACTGAGGTTAATCCTGTTGGCGGAACAGAAAAGGCAAGGGCTGTGAGAGATATTGTTGAGCGGATGGGGTGCAGCCTTGAAGGGGTGATGTATGTGGGCGACAGCATAACCGACGCCCTGCCCCTAAGATTGGTTAGAGAAAACGGCGGATTAGCTGTCTCCTTTAATGGGAACGATTATTCTGTGCGGGAGTCCGATGTTGCGGTGCTTTCAGGAGACACCACTGTAACGTCTGTTCTGGCAGAAGCCTTCAGTAGACACGGCAAAGAGGCAGCATTCAGGCTGGTTAAAGAGTGGAGTCCCTTGGGGCTCAAGAAATCGGCTGTCTCTCCAGAGTTGTGTAAGAGGATGCTGCGGCTGTTTCCTGGCGGCTTTCCTCAGGTTGAACTGGTAACCGAGGATAATGTGGAGCGGTTGAAGAGGGAGAGCAGCGTCTTCAGGAAGATTGTGAGGGGAGAAGCTATAGGAAACTTAGGATAAACATGTGAAGGGGGATTTCTTTGAAGGCTGAAATCGAAGACACTTACGCAGAAGCTTTCGACGGAATAGTCTCCA
>CAZYJH010000148.1:0-4801 GCA_964647775.1 uncultured Candidatus Bathyarchaeia archaeon | reverse complement strand
AGTATGTTATTCGCGCCCGATTCGAAGTGGAGGGAGTAGTTGAAAAACCGGACGTAATCGGAGCACTTTTTGGACAAACCGAAGGATTGTTTGCACCAGAACTTGATCTCCGAGAGCTCCAGAAATCGGGAAGAATAGGCAGAATAGAAATTAATTTAGATTCAAAACAAGATAAAACTACAGGAAACATAAACATACCAACAAGCTTAGACAGAGTATCCACAGCCATTATCGCAGCCAGCATCGAAAGCATAAACCGTGTGGGACCCTGCAAAGCAAAAGTCATTTTGAACAAAATAGAGGACATACGGGACGCGCGGCGAAGAGTCATCATTGACAGAGCCAAAGAGGTTCTTCGGAAATGGACTGTCGAAACCATGCCTGGCACAGACGAAATTTTCAGAGAAGTCTCTGAAATGTTGCGGCTGGCAAGAGTCGAAAAATATGGACCTGAAGAATTGACTGCAGGACCAGAACTTGGCAGTGCAAAGGAAATAATTGTTGTGGAAGGCAGAGCAGACGTAATCAATCTGTTGAGAGCTGGAATACAGAACACAATAGCTGTTGAAGGCGCAAAAATTCCGCAAAGCATAATCAAACTGTGCAAAGAAAGAGAAACCACTGCATTCCTTGACGGCGACCGGGGCGGCGACCTTATTCTCAAAGAGCTTCAGCAAGTGACTACCATCAAGTATGTTGCTAGGGCTCCTAGAGGCAAAGAAGTTGAGGACTTGACCTTCAAAGAAATCGAAAAAGCACTGAAAAACAAGGTTCTTCTTGAAAATCTCAAAACAGCAGCAGTAGCAGCGCCAGTAGTGGTGAAAAAGAAGGAACAACGGCGAAAGAAACTTGTGCCCAAACAACTTGTTGAAACCGCAAAAGAGTTGAATGGAACTCTAGAAGGGGTGCTCCTTGACAAAGATATGAAGCAGGTGGAGCGGCTGCCCGTAAGAGAACTTGCAGAGAAGCTTCAACAAATTAAGGACATAGACACGGTGGTCTTTGACGGTGTAATAACTCAGAGGCTCGTGGACATAGCTGCAGAAAGGGACATCAACTACCTGATTGCTGCCCGTGTTTCGAAGGCGATGAAGCAGCCACTGAAAGTAAAGTTGATGACGTTCGAAGAAATCTTGGCTTGAATTCAATAGGATGGTATGGAGGCAAACTGTGCCTCCTCAAATTATTTTTGTTTAGTTAGCTTATCCAGAAGCGGTTGTTTGTTTCCCAATACGCTTTTAACGGTTCCAGTAAGCACTATTTACATTGTGCCAGCACGAGAAGGATAGGACTCTTTTGAAGATTTTCAGGATAGACGTCAAGAAGGGCTTCGTTAAGGTTATGCCAGAGAGTCTAGACGATCTGTGGCACCTCTACAACATAATCCTCAAAAGGGATGAAGTTCACGCCCGCACCACCAGACAAGTGAAACCGGACGATCAGTACGCGCGACCAACAAAGGCAAAAAGGGTGCCCGTCAACTTGGGTGTGCAGGTCGAAAAAATGTATTGGGACAGAGTCCTCAATCGCCTGCGAATAAACGGCATCGTAATTGAAGCGCCAGAAAAGTTGAGCATAAAGGGTTCACGGCACACACTAGACGTTACAGTCAATAAGCCCGTGACTGTCGTCAAAAAGCAGTGGCAGAAGCATGAGCTGGACAGACTGAAGCGGGCAAGCAAAATCACGGCTGTGCCCCTCACCATAATTTCGATGGATGACGAGGAATATTGCGTGGCTGTTCTGCGCCAATATGGTATCGACGTGAAAGCTGGAGAAAGAAATAAGCTTCCGGGAAAACTTGAGGCAGAAAAGAGGGAAAAAGCCAAACAGCAGTTTTTTGGCGGCGCACTTAAGACATTGCGTGAAGCATGGACTCCCCTGCATAGTCCAATTGTGATTATTGGACCCGGATTCATCAAGGATGACTTCTCTGACTATGTTAAAAGTAACGCTAAAGACGTTGCCGAGTCTGTCGTGGGCGTGAAGGGAGTAAACAGCGCAGGTTTATCTGGGATACAGGAGTCGCTTCGTTCAGGCATCCTTTCTAATGTGCTGCAGAACCTGAGAGTGGCTGACGAAATGAAGGCTATGGAGGAGCTGTTGGCGAGGCTTGGAAAAGGTAAGAACGACGCAACCTACGGATTTTCTGAGGTAGAAAACGCGGTTACTTATGGCGCAGTGGAGAAGCTGTTGGTTGCGGACTCAACCCTGAGGGAGACCACAGACGAAAACAGGATAGCCCTAGAAACAATCATGAAAAACGTAGAAGCCGCAAGAGGAACAATAATGGTCATCAGCACCGAACATGAAGCAGGAACAAACCTGCTCTCACTAGGAGGCGTCGCAGCCCTACTACGGTTTCCCCTACCCTAACTTTGAATTTCTGTTGGTGCTCTTGTTTCTAGGAAAAAGACTGCTTTCAACAATACACTGTTATTAGGAGATTAATAGGCTCCAAATAGACAGCACAGAAGCGTGAACTTTTTGAGTTTGTAAGTGTCGCGGGCTTGTGTCCCACGTAACTAACTCTCATCCTCACAGACGGAGCAAGACGCTCTTCTCAGATGAGCTCTCTCAAACGTGGGTTTGTTTTGCCCGCGCCCACCGTGTCCCATGCCTGGGTAAACCCTCCGTCAACGGTAGATGAAAGTCACCAGCCTCTGTCGGGTCCGTCTGCATGAGCCCGCATAAGGTTCCGGCGGGATTATGCTCAAGCCCACTATCATCGCAAATAAAGAAACTGACACAAGCGAACATTAAGCTTTTCTATCCAAAAACGAGCCTTCACTTGCTGCAGTCTATGACTTTCTGGAGGTCTATCTCAAACGCCCCTGTCGGGTTTTCCAGCTCGAAGTTGTTGAGGACTTCGGGGTGGATTTCTCCGACAACGCCAAGTTTCATGTTCCCTAAGGCTACTGTGGCTGCTCTGCCCGCCAAGAAGCTTGGATGGTTCGTCTCTTTCACTGTCCAGTTTTTCATGCCAAGGTTCATCAGCAAGGATTCCAGAATGGATTTGATTTCAGTGAAGTTGGCTGTTGGATGAGAAGAAACCGCGGCTGCATGGATTCTTCGTTCGGTGCCTGTCTCAGACTTGTCATTTAGTTTGATTACGTCGGAGACTTCGAACATTCGCTGAGGAAAAACGTGGTGTTTGCTGTCTGCCAAGTTCTTCATTAGGCTGGGCAACAGGTCGTTCCGTATTATCGAATAGTCCGTGGAAACGGGGTTCGCCAAAGTCACAAGCCCCTCAGGTTTTCTGCGCATCTTCTGGTAGTGGTCAACCTCGTTGGTGAGAACAAAATTCAGGGCTTCCACAAAACCAGAACCAACCATTATCTGCCTAACATCCGAGGCAACCTCACTGACCCTGTGCTGCTTGCCGATAGTCACAGTCGCCGGAATTGTGGGCGTCAAATTATAGAGACCATAGCCGACGGCAACCTCTTCAACCAAATCAATCTCATGCAGTATGTCTGTGCGGTACGCTGGAATCGTAACATCCAAAACTCCAGTTTCAGCCTTTTCTGCGTCAAGCCTCGACTTCTGCAACGCCTCTATTGTTTGCTTCTCCGAAAAGTTGAGACCCAGACGTTCGTTGGAATAATCCACGTGCAGCTTCATCTTCTGTGGAGTGAGGTCTGGAGTAACCAAAACGCGGTCAGAATATTCAACAGGAACACTTTCTATGGTGCCGCCCATATCCGCTAAGGCGGTGACTAGAACATTCAGGCTTCTTGAGATGGCGTTCAGTTCGGTGCCGGTGACGTCAATGAAGAGGTTCCGCGTATCCTCGACAACACGGGTCAATTCGCCGTTGATTATGGGCGGAAAAGATAGAACGTCTCCATTACTGTCCACTATCAGGGGATATCTTGAAGCCCAGTCCACCTCATTTTTGTATGCAACGCCTTTCTCATGTTTCTCCAGAACTTCCCGCGGGGTCATCTTCTCTGTCTTGTCCAGCGGAACAAAACTGATTTCATCCGGAGCACAGGTGATATACGAGAAGGGAGGCTCAACAGCATCCAGATTGTGCACGCCAATGGAAGCCTTTTTTCGGTCTCTGCCTATCATCCAGTGGAGCGCCTCCTGCATCTCCATAAGCTCTCGAATGGCGTCATAGTCGATGGCTAGGTCGCGGACAACAGCAGAAACAACGTAAGGTCTGACCTCAGCCACACTCTTATCCACCTTCAGCGGGATGTTTCCCTTTTTCACCACAAAGTTGGGCATACCCGTTTCCCAACCCATGAGTCCCCGATAGGCTCGAGCAACTCCGCCGTAGCTGCAGAAATCCACGCGATTCGGATTATACTCGATCTTCACGTAGTCGGCGCCGACCTCCTCTGTGTCGGTTCCCAGCCACGGAAGCCAATTAGCCATCTCCTCCACGCTGAGGTCTCGCCCAACAAAACGAGAGAACCTGTCCTTTTCTAATGTTAACGTTGGCATACTGGAGTCCTCCTTATCCAACCTAAATCATTCTTATACAGCAGCCTGATGTCGTCGATGCCGAGTTTGAGAAGAATCAGCCGCTCCAATCCGCCGCCCCAAGCCAAAACAGGATGCTTCACCCCAAAAGGAGCCAAAACCTCTGGACGGAAAATGCCCATTCCACACAGTTCAACCCAGGTCTTCAACTCCGGAACGTAGACGGTGGACTGCATAGACGGCTCAGTGTAGGGGAAGTAGCTTGGCCAGAACTGCACCTTCTCCAGCCCAAGTTTGTGATAGAATTCTGTTAGGGTTCCCATGAGGTCCCGCAGGGTCACCTTCTTGTCCATGATTATTCCTTCGA
>CAZYJH010000147.1:0-4801 GCA_964647775.1 uncultured Candidatus Bathyarchaeia archaeon | reverse complement strand
CGGACACGGTTGGCTTCATTGACCGTCTGCCCTTAACGTTAGTTAAAGCCTTCCACTCCACGCTTGAGGAAACCATCCTTTCAGACGTGATTATCCTAGTTGTTGACATGAGCGAACCAGACGAGGACATTAAACGAAAGCTTTCCTGCAGCCTAGACACAATCCAAAAAATTGGAGCAACCGGAATACCAGTGGTAACGGCGCTCAACAAAACAGACATGCTTGACGAAGACGAACTACAGCACAAAACCGAGTACCTGAAGGATCAGGCGCCAAACCCTGTTCAGATTTCGGCGCTGAATGGAACCAACATAGACCTGTTGAAACAGCATATTGTCCAGTACCTTGAAGGTTTCGTCAAAGCATCGTTTTCCATGAAAATCAGTAACGAATCCATGTCCCTGGTTTCGCAGCTGTTTGAGCGCGCCCACGTGCAGAACATAAAGTATGAGGGCGAGGTCGTCCATGGCGTTTTCAGGGCGATTCCCTGGTTTGCGGACAGGGTTAAGGGGCGCGTGGAAAAACTGGGAGGAACTTTCAAACGTGAAGCCTGAAGCTGACGAAGAAGAGACAAAATTGCAGGAAGTTGTGGTTTTGAGGTGGGGGCACAGGCACAGAGACCAACGGTTAACCTCGCATGTGGCTTTGACTGCCCGTGCCTTAGGCGCTTCCGGCTTCATCCTAGCAGACATAGCAGACCCAAAAGTCAAAGAAACCGTTGAAAGGGTCATGGAGCGGTGGGGAGGCAACTTCCAGTTTGAGATGGGAAAGCCATGGAAGCGGGTGGTCAAGGAGTGGAAAGCAACCAATGGGGTCACAGTCCACCTCACAGCGTATGGAGAAAACATCCAAACAAGCGATGTCATTCAAAGAATCAGGATGACCGGAAAGGATGTGATGGTTATTGTGGGCAGCCAAAAAGTGCCCGCAGGCTTCTACAGTGAATCAGTCTCAGACTTCAACGTTGCCGTGGGGAACCAGCCGCATTCCGAATGCTCCAGCTTGGCTGTTTTTCTTGACCGCTTCTTTGAGGGAAAGACGCTTTCAAAAGATGCTGACAACGCGAAAATGAAGATAGTTCCTCAGGTCAGAGGCAAAAAAGTCGTACAAGGCTAATCCACAGGCAGTTTGGTAACAAATTTTTCCTAGAGGGACCTAGACATAGAGACGTTCCAGTATAGATGCATTAGGTAGGAACGTTTTTTCAAGTTTTTGAGCGTGGAGTGAAGGGGTTCTTTTTGTAGATTACAATGACCAGTGTCGCAATCAGCAGTAATGAGGGGAGTAAACATGATGAATGTTCTGGAATTATGCTGGTGCCGCATATTTCTATAATGTGAGAGCTGTGATTGTAGGTGATGTGAAAAATGTTGTGGGTGCCATTATAGGTTTCCGTGTAATCTACATCCTTAACCAGTAGGGTCTCATCCAAGTAGACGGAAAACTCACCCGAAAGTAAATTCTCAGAAAGTGTTACCTCGCAGAAGCCAGTTGTTCCAGTTGAACCAGTAACATTGAAGGCTATCTGATATTGGTATTTATCATAATTGAAGTGTTCTAGAGTAGAGTTGGTAGATACAAAAACGGTGAAGGCGCCAAAGCTGAAATAGTGACTCGCCTCGGAATCAAAGAGGGGACCCTCAGTTTTAACCAACAAGAAATCAGATTCATATTGTCCCGAATGATAGGAAGAAGTGAAGCCTACCATTACGTATTCTCCATCAGAATTTTGGATTATAGAGAGGGCTTGGTCATCACCATTTAGTCCATATGTATGGTTCCATTCCATAACCCCAAACGCGTCAGTCTTTAACAGCCAGAAATCGAAACCATCAGCAGACTCTGTATTAGCAGCTATTGCGTATCCTCCATCAGAAGTCTTGGTTAGCGAGCAGGGACGGAAAAAGTTGCTGAATGCTTGAAAAGGAGTTCTTCCATATGTTTTGTTCCATTCTATGTTCCCAAACTCGTCGATTTTGATTAACCAGACGTCATAATCACCGTCAATGGAAGAGTCGGTGTTGCCTGCTATTGCGTATCCTCCATCTGGGGTCGTAATTATCGAGTCAGCCCTGTCGTAATTCCATCCTCCGTATGTTTGGTTCCACTCCATGTTCCCAAACTCGTCGGTTTTAACCAACCAACAATCAGTCAATCCAGCACCAAAAGAATTCGTGTACCCTACTATCGCATATCCTCCATCCGGTGCTTCAACCAAAGAGGAGGCCATGTCAAACCTAGTGCCTTTGTATGTTTGGTTCCACTCCATGTTCCCAAACTCGTCGATTTTAACCAACCAAAAATCGATTGAGTCAGCCCCCTCTGTTCCATTATATCCAACTATTGCGTATCCTCCATCAGATGTTGCAATCACCTCATTAGCAACTTCAATATCTGTTCCTCCGTAAGTGTGGCTCCATTCCGCGTCCCCCAACTCGTCAGTTTTAACCACCAAAAAATCAGCTTTCCCAGCACCAAAAGAGGTTGTGTGTCCCGCTAACACGTATCCACCATCGTGGGCTTCAACCAAAGATGAGGCAGTATCAAAACTCCCTCCTCCATAATGTCGATGCCATTCCATGTTCCCAAAGGCATCAGTCTTAACCAACCAACAATCACAGCCTCCATTAGAAAAGGATGAAGAGCCTCCTGCTATTGCGTATCCACCATCAGAAGTCTGTATCACAGACTCAGCGCTGTCACCTCTTTTTCCTCCATATGTGCGTGTCCATGTTGAAGATGCTTCAACCGAAACAGCACAACTACAGACTAACGAAACAACGAGAACGATGCTCAAAAGTAATAGTTTCGCATGCAACAAGATCTCCCATCTAGTTTTTTGTGTTATGAACAAAAAAGATTTTCTGTCAAGAAAATTTGACAAGATGAAAAGAAGTGGGTCAAGAAATTTTGACTAAATCGCAAAACAGTAGCATAATCTTCTTTGTTACTAAGTTTGGCTCCAAATTGCCCAAAAGGGTTCCGTTTTATTGGCAGCTTCTCTTACAAGGCGACAACGGAGAAGTGTTTTGCTCTACATAAACAGATTTAAGCCTTGTTGACCTCTTATATATGATAAGTGGAGTAGAAGGTTCTGATGTTGACTTTCGTTGATGATAAAACGTTACAGAAGGTTGCTGAGGCTTTCGGCGGCGAAGAGGCAGTTCAGATTATCAGTGTCCTCAGAGGAGTAGGCGAAACCACAGACGACGAGATCGCAGCACAGACAGAGATACGACTCAACACAGTCCGCAAAATCCTCTACAAACTCTATGATCACTCTCTGGTAGGCTTACGAAGGTCACGGGACAAAACCACTGGCTGGTTCATCTTCCACTGGAGACTCCAGCTTGATCAGCTTGCAGGCTTCATTTTGAACCAGAAGCGGCGTGTTCTAGAAAAACTGGAAACACGACTCACCTATGAGCAGAGCCACGACTTTTATTACTGCTCCACAGAGGGCTGTAAGAGGGTTCCCTTTGAGGAGGCTATGGAACTTGTTTTTCGTTGCCCCACCTGCAACAAACTTTTGATGCATTTTGACAACAGTAAACTGAAAACTGCCTTGATAGAACGGGTTGAGGCGCTGAGGAATGAATTAGGTGAATGATAAACTGCCCTCGTCCCAGACAGCGCTGAATCTTCTCGCTGAATGCGGATGCTCAGAAAGTGTTATTGCTCATTGTATGGCGGTTTCTGCTCTTGCTGTGAAGTTTGCTGAAGCCTGCAAAAAGAGGGGATTAAAGGTTGATGTTGAACTTGTTGAGGTGGGCGCTCTTCTTCACGATATTGGGCGCTCAAAAACGCATGACGTAAATCACTCGGTTGTGGGCGTGGAAATAGCTCAGTCCCTGAACTTGCCGGAATCTATTATATCCATTATTGAGCGGCACATTGGCGGAGGCATAAGCGCTGATGAAGCAAAAGAGCTTGGCTGGCCAGTTAAGGATTACCTTCCAGTAACTCTGGAAGAAAAGCTTGTGACCTACGCTGACAAGCTGATTGAGGGCTGCAGGGTGGTGCCCATAGAGCAGACAATAGACAAATTCTCCAGAGAACTGGGAGAAAACCATCCTGCCATAGATCGGATTATAAGGCTCCACGAAGAGCTTGTTCCTTTGATAGGCGATTCAGATGCCGACAGTCACACTGCTTGAGAAGCTTTACGGTTCAGGCTCCCCTGAAACCTTCATGAAGCTCTATTCAGATTTGGTCAGCGGACTTAAAGTTCAGCTACGTTTAGTTGGCACAACAGACCGCCGATGGATACAACTGGACGTCTCCGGTGAGGACGAAACCGCAGCCTTGAATTTGCTTGACCGCGAAATCGGGTTGGCGCCCACTTCTTTAGACAAGCTGAAACGGTTTTCTGCTGCTAAGGGCAAGGTGGTTTTTTCCAGCAAAAGCGAAGAGATGCTTTACGTTGACTTGGGAGTGTTTTCTCCTCAAGTTTCCGATGCTGCTGTTTCGGTGAAGCGGCTGTGCGTCCAGTTGGCTGACGGAAAAGATGTCCCGCTTAAAAGTTTGGTTGAGCTTTTCTGTTTGTATGATAACGTGCCGCTTGAAGTCAAGATTGCCGAAGACGTTAAGGAGGCGACGAAGCAGGTTGAGACGGGTCTCTCTGAGGCGCAGGTTTCTCTCTTCAGCAGATGGGTTCGCGGCAGGTTTGATCGGCTGATTGTTTTGGGTTCCCTCTTTTCTGATGTTGAGCAGGCTGTGAAAGCGTCGAGGCACTCTCGGGACATCATCAGAGTTGAGTCCTTGGGTGTTCTGGAGCAGGCTGTTCTCTGCAAGCTGGGAA
>CAZYJH010000146.1:0-4817 GCA_964647775.1 uncultured Candidatus Bathyarchaeia archaeon | reverse complement strand
CGGGCGATTCCTCGATAAACGTCACGTTGTCGAGCGTCTTCTACTCTAAGTTGTACTTCGCTCATCTGTTTTTCCTTCCTTTATGTGTGATCGTGAAGCTCCACATTTTTCGAAGGAGGCATTTCATATTTAAGGTTTGACGAAACTAGAGTCTAGTTACTCCTAACGTTTCTAATTGACCAACTTCTTTTAGGTCAGTTATCAGTTTTTCTGTTTTGTCCAGAATTCCTTCTTTTTCCTGCAGAACCATGTTAACTTTTAGTGCAGAGAGACCGAAAGCTATGGGTTCCTCAGCGAATCGTTGAATCGCAGCAATGCCTTCTAATTGCTTCTTAAGTTTCTCTTTCAACACTTCAAGGTCAATTTCTGAGTCTGACGGAAAAATCTTGTAAGCGATAACTATCTTTCCCATTGTTTTCATTCTCCAAGTCTTCTTAACCCATATTTTGTCACATTATATGAAGGTAAACCCTGCGGTATGGAATGTGAACTAGCATGCTAGACGAAAAGCTGACCTATTAACCTTACTATGTAAGGATATCTTCGAAAAAGTGCATAGCCGTGAAGCATGGCTTGGGGATTGGATATAAAAATTTTCAAAATTGGTTCAACAGTGGTAGGTTGTTGCAAGCTTTTTGTCTGTAAATGATGTAAAAATTTGCAGGTTCATAGGCGGTTACTTGTTTTTGGACAGCAACTCTTTATTGGATTGCAGCATGATTAGGTATATGTGAGTTTCATGAAGCTTCCGGAATATGTTTCTGTCAAAGAAGTGAAGAGGGTTTGCGCTGAACTCGGAATCAGAGACTGGATCCTGCTGAAAAAGGCTGAAGTGCTGCCTGAAGAAGCAAAAAAGATACTGGACGAAATTGAAGCCGCAGACATGAACATCAGACTTGAAGACTTCCAGATGGGACTTGAAGTTGAGCTGGAACATGGGATTCGTTTTCCTGAAGCAAACGTCACCAACAACCATCCCATACTAACAGGAAAAATTGTGCTGGCGCACTTCAAAGAATCCCTGGACTACTACCAACGATTAGATGTAGCTGAAATCGAAGGCGACCTACTCAAAGCAGTAGCCAGCAACAACGCCCAGAAAGTTTTGGCGCTCTACAAAAAACTTGTAAAAGCCAAACAGGAACTGAGCCAAGCAGAAACAAGACTGCTTTAACAGCAAGCCGCAAAGAACCCACAGCTAGATTTGTGCCCGCGAGAACAGAAGGGTGCCCAAACCAATCATCAGAACGTCGAAAGCAGCAACCACTCCCAAACTGATCAGCCAAGCAGTTGGACCAAGCAGCTGCGTTCCAGAGCCTAGTAGACACCAGCGCATCAGCTCAACCCCATAGAACATGGGGTCACACAGCATGGCAACCTGAAGGGGCAGAGGCGCCATGTCAATGGGAAAGAACACGCCTGACAGCATGAACATAGGCCACATCACAAAAGTTGACAGCAGCTGAAAGGCATGAAAATCGTTCAGAGTCGAACCGATTGCCACTCCAAGCCCAACAAAGCCTGAAGTGATGAGAAGCATCGCGCCTACCCCAGCAACTGCGCCTGCCAGGAACGCTAGGGATGGCGTGAAGGCGCCCATGAGTGTTGCGACGACCAGCAAGATTATGCCTTGGAGTGTTGCTGTGGCTGCTCCGCCTAGAATTTTGCCGATGATGATACTGGTTCTGCTGACGGGTGCAACTAGCATCTCTTTCATGAATCCGAATTGCCTATCGAATATAACTGAAACGCCTGAGGCAACTGAGCCAAAGAGTAGTCCCATGCCAATCACGCCCGGCGCCATGTATGAGAGGTAGTCTATGCCGTCGACTCCGCCTATGACGCCTCTGAGTCCCAAACCGAAGATGGCAAGGAAGAAGAAGCTTTGGGCTACCGACGAGATGACCCGCGCTTTTGCTCGCCAGTAACGCTTCAGTTCTCGCAATAGAACCACATATATTGCTTGTCCAGAAAGTGGCTGCACCATCTCATGTTTCACCTTCCATCATATTATGTTAACCTCTAACCTGCTGTCCACGGGCTTGCCGCATGATTCGGTGACGCCGAACCATATCGATGATGCTTCCTTCCTCTTCGCGTATGTTGCGTCCAGTCACTGACAGGAAGACATCATCAAGGGTGGGTTTACGCAGTTCCACCGACTCCAGAACAACGTTGGCTTCCTCGGCTAATTTAACAATCTCTGGAATTCGGTGCCCACCATTATCAACCAGCAGATTCAAACATTTTGAGCATGTTTCGCCCCCGAATTGGATGCTTTTGTCCGCCTCGCTCTGTTCAGGCTTTTGCTGAGCATGCTCTGGACCACTTTCATGCTCCTTAACGTTCATGGGGGTCATCTGCGGCATTGTCCCATCCATGCCCATGCTGTTTGACTGGGTTGGCGTAGCCTGCATCATGCGGCTTATGGCAGCGTAATTGTTGCCGGAGGCGACAACGTTGATTCGCCGTATCCAGTCTTTGTTTTCCAGAAGGGGACGGAACGTTTCTATCGCCGCTGAGTCCTTGAAGAGCAAAGTGACGACGTCTCCTTCCAGTCGGGCTTTCAGGTTGTCGGGCGCATCCAGCACCACAACCTTGCCAAAATCGATGATGAGTATGCGTTTGCAGAGGTAATCGGCTTCCTCTGTGTAGTGGGTTGTCAAGATGATGGTGATGTTCTTTTCCTGGTTAAGCCGCAGAATATGCTCCCAAATGGAACGCCGAGTCTGCGGATCCAAGCCCAATGTCGGCTCATCCAAGAAGAGAACTTTTGGGTGATGAAGCAGTCCACGGGCGATTTCCAGTCGCCGTTTCATTCCGCCGCTGTAGACTTTCACAAGGTTGTCGGCGCGGTCGGCTAGCTGGACAACCTCCAGCACTTCTTTGATTCGCTGCTGCCGAGTGTTTCGGTCAAGACCATAAAGGCGCCCATGGAAGTCTAGGTTCTCTCTGCCCGTCAAGTCTATGTCCAGTGTAGTGTCCTGAAACACGTAGCCTATGCTGCGGCGGACAGCATCCGGCTCTGTGAGGATGTCATGACCGTTTACTGTGGCGGTGCCGCTGGTTGGTCGCAGCAACGTTGATAGCATGTTCAGTGTTGTGGTTTTGCCTGCTCCGTTGGGTCCAAGAAAGCCAAGGATTTCGCCCTCGTTTACGGTGAAGCTTATGCCATCCACTGCCTTGGTGTCCTTGTCGAAGACTTTTGTCAGCGCCTTGACTTCGATGGTGTTAATCCTGTTCAAGCCTCCAATTAGTAACTGCCATTCAGAAAGATAAGAACTTGCTTTTCCCTAAAAAAAGTGGTTTCAGGGTCAAAATTTAACTTTCTCTCTTTTCACGTGATATGTTCTAGGTAACCTTGAACAGCAATTCGTTCCTTTTCTTGCCGGCAACTGAGATTGCACCCATTTTCCTGAGACAGTATGTGATTTTCTGTGCCAATCTAACGGAAATCCCCAGTTTTGATGCAAAGACTTTGTTCGTGAAATGCTCATTCAGCTCTTTTGGCAGGAACTTTAGGAAATCTCTGCTGTCCTCAAAAACGGTTCTATCAAACACGTTCAACAACTTTCTGTCCTTCACACTTATGCCTCTTCTTCTCCAACTTCCTTTGCCATTGTCGCACCTTACTTCCTCTTCTTCGATTAACATGACCTCAAGCGAAAAGTTTCTGTCTTTAATCAGGTCAGGTGCATGAACTAACTCGTAAAAGACGTCAACAACTTTTCCCTTCTTCGGAGACTTTCTTCTTCTAACAACTTCGCCTGACCCTGATAAGTGAACTATCCATTTCAGTTTAGCGATTGGATAAACCAGCCGCACCTGATTGTTTGACAGTAGCTTAATCAGTTTCGGTTTGATGGCAGAAAAGTTTTGGGTCTGAATCTCGATTAGAAGCTTGTCGCGAACAATGTCGACTATAAACTCGTCTACTTTAACCTCCAGTTCGTCTCCTGAAATCATGTACCAGTCCTTAATTTCGGAATGTAAAGAATATTCAGTCATCAACTACCCAATAACACAAAGAACATAATAATTTTGTTCACGCTTCGAGTTTGGGTTAAAGGTTAACCTCAAACCCAAAAATAGATTAGAGCCTTTTAACATAAACAATAACGAAGTTTAATTCACTCCTAGTTCTTGTGATTTCGATGTCAATAAAAAAAAGTACTATTGACCTGCAACTTCATATGGCAGTGAAATCTTTGGCGATTTTTCAAGTAGAAATTAATTGTAAAATTGATGAACTAATTGAACAGGCAAAAGTGCTTAAAGAAAAAGAGGAAAAGAGAGAAAAAACGGACTGTTTGTTGGAAATGATTTCTGGCGATCTGGATGAGTTACAAGAGTTGATTAACCAACGGAATAATTTGAGCAATCAAATTGAGAAACTGGAAAAAAAAGAAGTTGACTTGATGAAGAATTAGGCTGTTGGTTTACAGGATAAACTGCATTATTTGCACTGCTCATTTGTGGGGTTAAAATTTAGCCCCAAACCCAAACTACGGCATACGATTTCTCCCTGACTTGACTAATGTACTGCATAACTCGATAAAAAAACACTTTCAGCTTACTACTTTTCTAAACAGGTATAATGTGGAACCTAAAGTTACGAGTGCAACAAATCCAATCACTAAATAGGCTAACAGAATTGTGTGCCATACGAATCCGTTTATCATTATGGCTCTGACTGCGTCCACTGTGTAGCTTATTGGGTTAAACATTGAGACTGTTTGTATCCAGTCAGGCATAAAATCGAGAGGTGTTAAGGCTGTGCTCATGAATAATAATGGAAACGTGAGGAATGAACCAAA
>CAZYJH010000145.1:0-4825 GCA_964647775.1 uncultured Candidatus Bathyarchaeia archaeon | reverse complement strand
TCGGAGTCATCAACGGCTTCATCCTTTTTGGGAAGCTTGAATCGGTTTTCTGTTATCTTGTATCTGCGCAGCCAGAAGCGGATGTCCCTGCTTTGCTGTATTTCGTCTCCGCATTCAGCGATGATCATCTGCAGAATCGACTTTCGAAGGTTTTCAATTTCTTCGTCTTCGGTGGTGACAATCATGCCATCTTCTATCTGAGTGCAGCATGATGGGATTAAGCCCCGTTTGCCTTCGATTTTCACGAGACACATCCGGCACGCTCCGATAGAGCCTAAGCTGGAGTCATAGCAGAGGTGCGGGATCTTCATCCTGTTAGCCAACAACTCATCCAGCAGGTTAGCATCTTTCTTTACTGCAAGGGGCTTTCCGTCTACGGTTATTGTGATCTTTTCGGGGTTAGGCGTTTTGTCGGCGTCGAAGAATGCTTGCTGCAGATTGAAGGTTTCTGTCAGCTTGTTGAGTGTGTAACCTTCGGGGTCCAGCGCTAAGCCTGTGGTTGGCAGAGGCGAAGTCAAGATTGGTCCTTTTTTGTTGCTGAAGTTTCCTGACCCAAACGTTTTCGCAGTTCCTATCACCTTAGTTTTAGGAAAGACTGCTCTCACACATTGATAGCCAAGTTCGCATGTGAGAGTGATTATGGCCGTGGCTGCGTTGAAGATGTCTTCTTTGGCTTTCTTGTGCTTTTTGGCGAGGTTAATCTGGCAGGATTCGCTTATGAGCTCCTTGTCGATGACGTTGTAGCCGTCTTCTTTGAGCATGTCCTCCAAGACTGTCATCTTTTCCATTCCTGCGATTCCACAGTGCTTCACACATGTGTCGCAGCTCCAGAGCACAATCTTGTCGTCGCGGCTCAGGTTTCGTTTAAGCTCATCGTATGATAGTGAACGGACAGAGATTATCATGCTACGCACCTCACTTTGATTTTTTCGCCAACAAGCGGCTCTCCAGTGTTTGTCCTGTACTCTTTGCCCAGCTCAGATTCATGACCCTTGTAAGGCATTATCACCTTGAAGATTTCTCTGTCAACATCAGTGATGACCAAGCCGATGTCCTCCGTGACCTTCAACACTTTCTTGTCAGGATAGTTCCTTGTGAAGCATGACCACCCTGCCGAGCAGGAGAGAACAATGATTGTGTTGGCGTCTATGTTGAGCTTTGCCTCTCGGAGTATAGGCTCTGAGCATGCATACAGGACAACTGCTTCGTCGGTGACGTTGTAGCCGTCCCGTATCAGCCTGAAGCCCAGCTCGTTGAGTTTGTTTAATCCACCGTTTCCACAGGTTCTGGCACAAGTATTGCAGCTTATTATGGCAATCTTGTCGTCTTTCTTGTCCAACTTTTTGATTATGTCTTCATAGGATTCAATTTTTGAGAAGATCATTGGCGGCAGCCCTCCTCAACTTTCACAGACTTTTCACAAACCCTTCCAGGCACCTTCTCAATTGCACCAAAGGGACAGCTCTCTACGCAGGTTCCACATTTGATACACTTAGTCGGGTCCATGACGGGTGTAGAGCCTTTCTCGCCTGAAAGCGCCTGCACCGGACAGCTTTTAACACATACGTGGCAGCCTTTGCATTTCTCGGGGTCTATACAGTAGGTTAATAGCGCCTTGCAGACCATTGCTTCACATTTCTTTTCTTCGATGTGAGCCTTGTATTCGTTCTCAAAGTATCGTAGCGTTGTCAGTACCGGGTTTGATGCGGTTCTGCCCAGCGCACACAAGCAGGCTTTCTGCATGACGTCGCTGGTTTCCTTCAGCAACTCTATGTCGTTGGCAGTGCCTTCGCCTTTAGTGATACGCTTCAATGTCTCATACATCAGCCGTGTTCCGATTCTTCCAACCGAACATTTACCGCAAGACTCGGCAGTCGTGAAGGACAAGAAGAACCTGGCCATATCCACCATACAGTTCGTGTTATCCAGCACCACCATACCTCCAGAACCCATTATTGCTCCGGCGCTCTGAAGGCTGTCATAGTCCATCGGCAAATCGAACATGTTTGCGGGAACACAGCCGCCGCTTGGTCCACCAAGCTGAACAGCCTTGATGACTTTACCCTCTGGTGGTCCTCCAGCAATGTCATAAATCAGCTTCTTTATCGGGGTTCCAATTGGCACCTCATAGGCTCCAGTCCGTTGCACAGCGCCAGTTACACAGTACATCTTTGTTCCTTTGCTCTTCTCAGTGCCCAAGGCAGCAAACTTTTCCCAGCCTTCAGTCATGATTGTTGCTACATGCGCAAGCGATTCAACATTGTTTATTACCGTAGGCATGCCCCAGAGACCCTTAACAGCCGGAAACGGAGGTCTCTGAAGAGGATTAGCCCGTTCACCCTGTATTGCAGCAATCATCGCGGTTTCTTCACCACAAACGAAAGCGCCAGCACTCAGGAAGACTTCAATGTCAAAACAGTAGCCGCTACCAAGAATGTTTCCGCCCAAGAATCCCTTCGCTCTGGCGTCTTCAGCCGCTTTCATCAGCCGTTTAGCAGCCAAGGGCTTCTCTGCACGCACAAACACGAAACCCCTATGGGCTCCGATTGTGTGCCCCGCTATGATTAGCCCCTCCAAGATTCGGTGGGGGTCAGATTCTGCCAGGAGCCTGTTCATGAATGCGCCGGGGTCACCTTCGTCACAGTTTGCGATAACATATTTTATGTCGCCGGGCTGGTCTTTGCAGATGTTCCATTTTATCCATGTTGGGAAACCTGCTCCACCTCTGCCTCTTAGGTTCGCTTTCTTCAGCTCTTCGATTGTTTCTTCCGGTGCAATGTTCAAGCATTTTTTGAGGCCTTGATAGCCGCCAACGGCAATGTAGTCGTCGATTGATTCAGGATTGATTATTCCACATTTGCCGGATATCCATCTGACCTGGTTATTCCACACTTCAAGTTCGTCTAGCAGGGGAACCTTTGAGCCGTCGGGTTTTCCAGACCTGAAGGCGTAAGCGCTTGAGTAGTCTCTGTCCAAATATTCGCGAATAATCTGCTCAACAACGTCAGGTGTTACACTGGCATAAATTGTAGAGGGATAACCTGTCTTTGACAGTTCAATCCACGGATCAATAAAATCTAGCCCCATGCATCCTACAGGAATTATCTCAACATCCAGCCCCATCGACTGAACAACAGCGTTTATGCTCAGCAGAACTTCGTTGGCTCCTGCAGCGATTGTGCAGCTTGCCATGGGAACTTTGATTTTGAAGTCTGCTTTTCCGTGAACTATTTCTTCTGGCAAACTATTATTTCGCATTTCTTTTTGCTCTCCTCTTCTTCTTTGGCTTTTTTTCGGTATTCAGCCAAAATTTTCTTCAACCCCTTCTGGTCAACGTGACCGTAAACCCGCCGGTAACTGCCAGTGCTATCAGTGACCACAATTACGGGCGCTAAACTACAGCATCCGAAGCATCTCGCAGATTCCAGACTGAACACCTTGTCTTTACTGTGGTGCTGACCAGGCTTCAAGTCAAGAAGCAATTTGATGTGCTCAAAGTTGTCTGCGTTCCCTTTTGCGTGGCAGCCTGTTCCCATGCACACCTGGATCACATACGTTCCAGGAGGTTGAAGCCTAAATTGATGATAAAACGTGGCAACACCATAAACTTCGCTGAAAGAGACTCCCAGATTGATTGCTACCAGTCTCAAACTTTCTTTCTCTAAGTATCCATACTTTTCTTGGACCGCTTGGAGAACCTGAATTAAGTCCTTCCGAGTAGCGTTCGCTGTTCTATTCAGTATGAACTGTTTGAGTTCAGTCTCGTGAGTAGACGGAAGGACTATAGATTTCTGCATTTTGGGAGACTCCTATAGTTTCTTTATTACAGAACCCGGAAAGGCGTCTTCTCTTCTTTTTCAAGCAGTTTCTTGTAGGCTTTCGCGGTGATGAGTTGACTTAAGTCACTCTTAGTTCTTGGAGCAATCGTTACTATCCAGCCATCCTCGTAGGGGCTAGCGTTTATGAGGTCTGGAGTTTCCATGATTTGCTGGTTGATTTCCACGATTTTGCCGCTGATTGGTGCAATAAGATCGAAAGCAACATACTCGCAGCGCATCTCGTCAAGGTCTGCACATGGTCTGCCATATATGGTGCCAAAGACTTCTCCAACTTCCACTTCTTCGCCAACTGTAGTGTTTTTGAAGATTTCCACTAATCCGACTTTTTCTCTTAGATGCTGCTGGGCATAATCGGTTACTCCAATTTTCTGATCGCCTTCAAGAGTGTTCTTTATCCACATGTGAGTTTTGGTGTAGTCTCTGTTGTTTTTAACGCAGACTGCCCTTCCCTCGCACTGGACAAGATATTCTTTCGAGTTTTCTGTTTCATCGTTTTTTAACATCGACACGTTTTTGAACATTCTAACCATCTCGAGAATACTAACAATGCTGCGCTTAGTATATACGTTCCGTGATTAAAGTACTAAAGTATATATACGTGTCATTACTGTAAATACTATAACGAGGAAAAAACATGGAATCCAGAAAAGTACAACGCGTCGGATCATCCAGCCTAGCCGTTTCACTCCCCAACCAATGGGTCAGAGAAGTTGGACTAAAAAAGGGGCAACTTATATTCTTCGAAGAAGACGAAGGCAACATACTCAAGATGATGACCGCAGAACAAATCGAAGAACAGCCCGAATCAACAGTTGAGCTGAACGCAGACTTCTGCAAAGACCCAAAAATGCTGGGCAGGTCCCTAATGGGTATCTACTCCCTTGGACACGACAGCATCAAAATAGTCTCCTCAACCAGACTCACCAGCGAACAGGTAAACACAATCAGAACCGTCACACGCGAACTGATGGGCATGGGCATAATGG
>CAZYJH010000144.1:0-4914 GCA_964647775.1 uncultured Candidatus Bathyarchaeia archaeon | reverse complement strand
AACATGGTGCATGACATGGTGGAATCCCTTGGTCACCGTCACTGGATAGGCACCTTTCTTGCCGAAGACAAAGCATTAAAGAATCAAGATATTGGGCGAATAGGCGACATCTACATTGAACAGGACGCCTTCAAGATCTTAGAAGAATGGATGTACAAAACCCTAGAAAGCATACCTGAAACTAAAAGAGAACGCATATCCACAACCGAACTTCTCTTCGAAATAGGCAAACGAATCTCCGACCCAGAATCCATCCTCGCCACCGCAGCAAAGAAAGGAGTTCCAATCATAAGCCCCGGATTAGTGGATTCCATAGCAGGCTTCCACATGTGGATGTTCGGGCAAGACAAAAAATTGAGGATAGACCCACTCCTTGACACCCACAAACTCGTAGATATTGTTTACGAAGCCAAAAAATCGGGTATAATCATCTTGGGCGGAGGCTGGCCCAAACACTATGCCCTCTTCGCCAACACTTTCAGAGACGGCGTTGACTGTGCAATCCAGATTACCATGGATCGTCCAGAACCCGGTGGATTAAGCGGTGCTACTTTGAAAGAGGCGATTAGCTGGGGGAAAGTGAAGCCTGAAGGAAAAGAGGTGACAGTCATCTGCGACGTTACCATAGCGTTCCCGTTGATTATAGCTGCAGCCTTGGAAGGCCTAGAAAAGACTCATTAGACTAATCTAAGAAAGTTTCTAGGAAGCCGATGATGCAAGAAGAGCCGTTAGATTTGTGACGAAACGAGCAGAACTGAGGCTTCAGACCATTATTCGACTCTATTTCCTAGCCCCTTTTTCTTGGGAACCGTACCTCTAGTATGCCGCCTTTGAAGGAGATTTTCATCTTTTCAGCATCAAACGCTACATGTACGCGATCTTGGCAACGCAGAGACGAAAATTCGCCCTTCCTATGATAGATGCCCAAATCGGCGAACTGCACCTTCTTCTTCATTTTGGCTGTAATTTCGATGAGCGTTTCATCTGCTGTCTCAACCTTCACGGTTTCAGGCTCGATGTTTGGAAGATCCGCTGTGACAATAACCTCTCTGGAGGTTACGGAAACGTTGGAGAGTGCCTGAAGACAGCATGTTTCCGTGTTCCAGCTGGGGCCTTCAGGGAATGCAGATTCCACAAGTTCGTCTGCAAAGGCATCTGAATCTTCCGTATATTCGCCCATTATATCGAAGATTGAGCGTTTTCTGGGTTTCTTAGACATCCACGTTTTCCCCTAAACGTATAATGGGAGGTCATATTCCTGAGCTTTTTTCATGCGAGTCATCTCCTCCTGAGTCCGCTTCATTATGTCTCTGGCCTTCAATCGGATTTCCTCGCCTTTCTCAAGAAGTTTGGAGACATCAACTTTGAAGTCAGAAATCTTTTGCAGCTCCTTCAATGCTATTGCCGCCGCCTGTGGGTCAGGATAATTGTAGAAAGATTGAGCCAAGATTGCTATAGCTGGAATGTTCTTGTTGATGCTGTATCGCATGCTGAGCGCTTGGGGACCAACCATGTAGCCCTCATTCATTATGTTTAGTCCGCTTTTGGTTAACATGTCCAGCAGTTCTTGGTTGGAAGCGGCGCCAAAAACTTGTGGTTCCTTGATTGATTGCCTGTTCTCTGCAGGGATGCCTCCCATAGACACAATTCTTTTAACTTTCTTGGCTTGTGCCCAATCCACAATTTCCTGCATTACCGTATATATTGAAGGCGCTGGAACTGCTAATTCAGAGATTACAGCAATCAGGTTCTGGTTTCCGTAGAATCGAAGAGGTGTATGGGGTAGCCCCTTATGTAAGACGACAACGGGAGGAAGCAGGTCTGAATCCATGTATGCTACCTCTTCCATGTCCAGTTCAGATATCAGGTAGGATGTTGCTATGAGGCCTACGAGCCCCACGTCAGGGAGTCCAATAAGCATCGTAGCCTCAGAGGGTATGGTCTTCTTTTCCACAATTTTAACTGCTTCTGACAACACAATTCCCCTTTTACTTAGATATCTCTCAAGATGAGTTTAAGACTTTTCATAACCTTTGAAACAAGAAAACGCAGTTATAACCCATCAGTTACTTGGTGATTTATTCACACTTCTGTGCCTGTTGATCACACGTTCTTTTCGCATATTAGGATACTAATAACAGAAGATTGTTGAAAACTATCTTTTTCCTGTTTTCACAAGCAAAATAACCATTTACAGTCGAAGCCCCAAGCATATTAGGAGCCTAATAGAGGTACATTGTTGAAAACAGTATTTTTTCTGGAAATCGAAAGCACAGCACACATTTGGTTCCCAACGTTCACACAAACCTTAGTATACTAGAAGGGAAAAAAGGTGTGCTACAAGCTAAATACCTATAAAAGGCGAATCTACTCTTAAGTGGGAGAAAACATGGTTCTAGACCGCCTCGGCTCCTCGCTAAACGATGCCCTAAAAAAGATTTTCAGAGCGCCAGTCATGGACGAGAAAACCGTTAAGGAGCTTGTCCGTGACCTCCAGCGGGCATTACTCCAAGCCGACGTTAACGTTAAACTGGTTCTCGAAGTTTCGAAGCGAATAGAGGAGCGGGCACTGAAAGAGAAGGTTCCGCCCGGAGTTTCCAGAAGAGAGCATGTAGTGAAGGTGGTTTACGAAGAGTTAACCCGGTTTCTAGGCGAAAAACCTGCCTCGCTGAAGATAGAACCCGGAAAAAGAAAGATTATCATGCTTGTGGGAATTCAAGGGTCAGGAAAAACCACTGCATCAGGAAAATTGGCGAAATACTTCCAAAAAAGAGGCTTAAAAACCGCGCTGGTTTGCACCGACACTTACAGGCCTGGAGCCTACGACCAACTGACGCAGCTGGCAGACAGAGCCAACATTCCCGTGTACGGTGAACCAAAAGAAAAGAAGTCCGAAAAAATCGCTTTGAGAGGCTTGAAGCAGTTCAAAGATTATGACCTTGTCATTGTTGACACAGCTGGCCGCCACAAAGAAGAGAAGGGCTTAATTGATGAAATGAAGCGTCTAGAGAAAGTAATCAAACCAGACGAAGCGATTCTGGTCATCGACGGAACCATCGGCCAGCAGGCGGCTGTGCAGGCTAAAGCGCTTCATGAAGCCACGCCAATCGGCTCTATTCTGGTGTCGAAGCTTGACGGCTCTGCCAGGGGAGGCGGCGCCCTCTCAGCGGTGGCTGCCATCGGCGCGCCCATAAAATTCATCAGTTCAGGCGAGAAACTTGAAGACATTGAACCTTTCATTCCCTCTAGGTTTGTGGGCAGACTTTTGGGCATGGGGGACCTTCAGAGCCTCGTTGACAAAGTGCGCGACGCAGAGGTGAAGGTGCCTGAGAAAAAGGCTCGCGCCTTTTTGAGCGGAAAGTTCACTCTCACGGACATGTTTGAACAGTTCGAATCTATGAAGAAAATGGGACCCTTAAGGGGGCTCCTGAAGATGATTCCGGGAATGAGCTACAACGTCCCTGAGGAGCAGATGAACTTGGCTGAAGACGCCCTCAAAAGATGGCGCGTGATCATCCAGTCTATGACGCCGAAAGAAAGGGAGAAACCCAAGATTCTTTCATCATCTCGTGTCCGCAGAGTTGCCCGTGGGTCAGGCACAACAGAGAAGGACGTAAAAGAACTGATAAAACAGTATAATAACATGAGAAAAATGATGAAAAGCTTTAGAAGAAAGAAGCTTCCCTTTTTCGGAAAAGGTCTTCCAGGAACCTGAGAAAAACATCTGACGCTGAATGAAGCTTTACTGCAACAAAACGAGGAAAATTTAATGGAGATACTCGAAAAAGCGCAAAAAATGCTCGAAGCATATTCGCTCTGCGACCACTGTTTAGGGAGACAGTACGCTCTTCTCGGCTATGGACTGGATGACCAAAAACGAGGCGAAACCCTGAAGCTTCTCTTAACAATGAAAAATCATCAGTTAGCGCTTTCCGGCAAGAAAGCAGGCTTCTCAAATCTCCGAATCTTGGCAGCGAACGGGTCTTTCGATATGGCTGCTGAGATACTCCGGAACATGAGAAAGAGAGCCAGAAAAAAGAAGGAGTGTTACCTCTGCCAAGGTCTATTCAAAAGCGTGGATACGCTCGTGGAAAACGCCTTGAAAACGCTTGAAGACTACGAGTACACCACCTTCCTTGTTGGAATAGAGCTGCCAACAACAGTTGAGGAGAGGGAAGACGAGTTTAAGGCACGTTTTGAGGTAGCCCATGGAGAGAGCATGCGGAACGAGTTCAGCCGCGACATCGGAAAAAAGATAGCCGCGGCTACAACGAAGCCTGCTGAATACAAAAAGCCTGATGTTGTGGTTCTCGTCAAACCCTTCACTGGAGAAGTTGTTCTCCAATCTAACCCTCTTTATGTGCGGGGCGCATACAAGAAGCTTGTTCGAGGCATTCCCCAGTCAATGTGGCTGTGCAGAAGTTGTAGAGGCGAGGGCTGCCCGAAATGCGATGGAACAGGAAAGATGTATTCCGAGTCTGTTGAGGAGATTATTGCAGGACCTGTTTTGGAGAAAACTGGGGGAGAAAGTGTGGCGTTGCATGCTGCTGGGCGAGAAGATGTGGATGCTCGGATGCTGGGAGAGGGAAGACCCTTCGTTATGGAAGTCAAAAAGCCTCGGAGACGATTCATAGACCTTCATAACCTTACAGAACTTGTTAATGAGCACGGTCGCGGCAAAGTTGAGGTTTCGGATCTTCGTTCCGCCAGCAAAGATGATGTTAGCCGATTGAAGAGGGGTGAGGGCGCTCAGAAGATGTACAAGGTCCTTATCGACTTTGACCGCGATGTTGCTGACGAAGAGTTAGATATTGTGACCAAAACCTTAACTAAGGCCAGCATTCGTCAACAAACGCCACTACGTGTTTTGCATCGAAGAGCGGACCTAGTTCGAGAAAAGTACATATATGAGGC
>CAZYJH010000143.1:0-4956 GCA_964647775.1 uncultured Candidatus Bathyarchaeia archaeon | reverse complement strand
CAACCTCTTTCCGTCCTTATGGAAGCGTAGGGCTCTTCTGTGGGCTGCATCCCGCGCGGTGACGATGGTTCCTGACAGGTAGACGGTGTCGTTCACTCCAAGTTTTCTAACTGTTTCTTCTGAAATTGGGGTGCTAAGCCTGTAAACCGCCATCCCTTTTTCACTTCACCTTATGAGTCAAATATTCCACTTTTCCGTCAGAGTAGATTCTTGCCGAGGCTCTTCTTGCAGCCCAGCACTGAACCACCACAGCCACAGGGTAGGATGCAGGGTGCCTGTGAGCGTAATCAACCTTTACATCCAGCACTGTGGTTTTGCCGCCTAAGCCCATGGGTCCGATCCCCGTCGAGTTTGCGGCTTCACGCAGTTCCTGTTCAAGCTTTGCCAGTTCAGGGTCAGGATTAGGCTGATTCAAAGGTTTCAACAGAGTTTCCTTTGCTAAGTTCATTGCTATTTCAGCTCCTCCCCCAACTGCAACACCCAAAACTGTTGGAGGACAAGGTTTTGCGCCAGCTTTGATTACAGTGTCAACAACAAATTTTTTGAGCGCCTTTATTCCTTGGCCTGAGCTGAGCATGCCTAGCGCGGAGACGTTTTCTGAGCCGCCTCCCTTGGGCAATACCGTGATTTCAAGGGCGTCTCCGGGCACGATTTGCCAGTGTATGTAGGGGATGAATCGCCCAGTGTTGTCTCCCGTGTTCTTTTGGGTGAAGGGGTCAACAGCGTTGGGGCGCAGAGGAATTTCCTTAGTTGCCCTTGCTGTGGCGTTGCGTAGAGCAGCCTCAACCTTATCTAATCCCTGCACTTGGCTGCCTGCCTTCACATAGAAGATTATTACACCAGTGTCTTGGCACATGGGAGCGCATGTTTTCTCAGCCAACTTTACATTATCTAAAATTGCTTTCAGCTGAGCCTTTCCAATTTCATCCTCTTCTTCGCGATATGCACGCTGAAGAGCCTCCTTTACGTCTTGCGGCAGTTCTGTGACTGCCAATTGCAGGAGTTTGACGGCTACATTCTCCACAGTTTCCCCAGTTACCAAGACTGTTTCCTCTCTGTCCAGAGCAGATTTGGAGGACTAAGCTTATACTTTTTGCTGCAGAACCGACCTGCCGTCACTGATTCATCATCGAACGTTTTATCTGCCATATCGCCTAACAACTTTAATATGCACCGCACCATTGCTTCTAAATCTGGAATTGAACAACAAAATGAATGAAGAGGCAGCCCTAGAAAAAAAGAGATACGAATCCCTGGAAGACCTTGAGATAGGAGCTGCCATGTCCAAAAAGCTGCGGGAGCTAGGGTTACATACAGTCGAGAATCTTGCCATGGCTACAGCCAAGGAACTGGAGCAAGCAGGACTAAGTAAAAAGAACGCTGAACAGTTGATCCGCAAAGCTCGCTTAAGCATGCCTTTTCAGTTCATCAGAGGAGACGAGTTGGTGAAGATGCGACAGACCGTTCTGCGCCTGACGACTGGAAGCAGCATGCTGGATCGACTGCTGGGCGGAGGCATCGAATCCCAATCTATCACAGAATTTTATGGAGAATATGGGAGCGGAAAAAGCCAGATTTGCCATCAGCTTTGCGTGAATGTGCAGTTGCCTCCCGAACAGGGTGGCTTGGGCGGCGCAGCCCTTTACATAGACACAGAGAACACCTTCAGAACTGAACGGATTTTTCAGATGTCACAGAATCTGGGCTTAGACCCGGAAGAGGTGATAAAGAAAATCATTTTTGCCGAGGCATACACGTCGGATCATCAGATGTTTCTTTTAGAAAACGCAGATAAAGTGATTAAAGAAAACGGTATTCGCCTGATTATTGTGGATTCTTTGACTTCTCACTTCAGAAGCGAGTATATGGGCAGGGAGATGCTGGCTGAGAGGCAACAGAAACTCAACAAGCACATGCACATGCTGATTCGGCTAGCCAGAGCATTCAACGCCGCAGCGGTTGTCACAAATCAGGTTATGTCCAAGCCGGATGTTTTCTTCGGCGACGCCATACATCCCGTAGGCGGACACATAGTCGCCCACACTAGTCACACCCGCGTTTTTCTTCGAAAATCTGCCCGTGGACCAGTGAGAATCGCACGTCTTGTATCCAGTCCATATCTGCCGGAGGGGGAAGGAATATTCAAGATTACAGAAAAAGGAATAGAGGACACAACAGAAACGGAGAGCTAAACATGCCGATTTCAAAGATGTTTGTAGTCAGATTCTTTCAGCTTGTAAAGGGAAGACGGTTCGCCGAGGCAGAGCGTGTACTTGAGCGAATAAGGAAGAAAACAAACGAGACTGAATGGAACAGCGGATACCTTCAGGCTCTAGACGGCATACTTCTAGCCCAAAGATCAAGTGACTCTTACGCGTTCATCAAGAAGGTGAACTTTGATGACGAAAAAGAGCTGAAGAAGTTTAGAAAAGAGTTTCTTGACGAGTACAAGAACAAGATTCACGCAGACTATGACCGAGGCTTCTTTGCAGCATGGGCAGATTATATGCTGATATCAAAAAAATCGTTAACAGACCAAATGAAAACAGAGGCAACCGAAGAAAGCCAGTAAGGCTTCCAACGCAAAGAAAGCCTAACGAGTGCATGAAACAGCAGATAGAAGGGGTATCTAACGCTTTTCTGGTGACCGAGTTACTGCTTTGTTGAAAAAACGATTAAAAATGAAGAGAATGCTTCTGAAAAAGGGCAGATACTGGATGAGTGCAGCGTTGCCAAAAGATTCTTATATGTGTCGCAATAAAGCAGTTGAACCGCTTTATAGAAAAATACAGTAAGAGGGGAAAAAATGAATAGACAAACATGTCAGAATAAACCCACAGCAGCTTACATTCTTGCATTGATTACCGGAATAATTAACATCATAGCGGGAATTGTACTGCTGTTTCTGGCAGCAATTACATCATCGAGTTCATACCACTATTATTACTACGATTTCTATTTTGGAACATTCATACTAGCAGGGATTGGACTTTGGGTACTGATAGCTTCAGTAATATTAATTGCAGCGGCAGTAAAGCTGAACGCAAATCCGCTGGACCATTCTAAGTGGGGAGCAGTGATTCTAATCTTCTCCATTGGTCTACTTTCAATATTAGGTATAATCGGCGGCATACTAGCTCTAACATTCAAACCAATAAGGAGCACCCGAACCAGAATGTGCATCGGCTGTGGGCTGCAGATAGATGAAAACCTTAGATTCTGTCCCCACTGCGGCAAACAAACTTCATAGAAAGGTAAACGCGAAACTGTTAGAACAAAGATGGACAAAAATGGGTAAATCAAAAAATGCAACACTCGTACTGATACTGGCAGCAATCTTCATGCTTATCTCATCAGTTGCAGAAATCATAGAGATGTTCTATTACTCAAGCACATACGGCTATAACTACTACGAAATTGTAGACTTCATTGGACCAGTAACCGGTATAATCGCTGCGCTACTACTCATAATCGGCTTCATGGCACTACGAAACAGCGACTAAATCAACTTCAGCCACGAAAACTTGTTAAATCTACACGCTATTGAGTGTGTGAACTTTTTTTGTAAACGTGTGCAGTGCAGAAAAATTCAGAAAAAAGACTGTTTTCAACAATCTACTGCTATTAGAACCCTAATAGACTCCAATTAGGTAACACAGAAATGTGAACTTTGTAGTTTTAGAATGGAGCCTCGGGCGGGATTTGATCCCGCGACCAACAGCTTACAAGGCTGCCGCTCTACCGGGCTGAGCCACCGAGGCATCTCAGTCTTAACGGTTTGTTAATGTTCTATTTAGGACTAGCCTATAGATTTTCCGTTTCTAAAAAAGTGAAACGTAGAGAAAAAATGTGAATTTCCGGTTGTTCTGGTTTATTCTTTGAATTTTTCGGGTGAGATGTAGTTGCCATGTTTTTCTTTGGCGCTAAGGAGACGCTCATATTGCTCGTTTAGCACCCAAAACACTGCTTCGGGCGTGTAGGTGACGTTTTTCTTGTAGAATTCCCTCACTCGCTTGATTTTAGCCATGTTTTCTTGGACTCGAATGCTGAACTGTTTAACGTACTCTTCTTTGCTGTAGTCTTTATCGCGTACCTGTTTGAAGAGTTTGCGCAAATCTTCATATTCTGGAACGTAGCCTGTGGGAGTTTCTATTGCGCACACTTCATCGTGGACACGCAGTTCCATCCATTTAACCCAAACATGCTTGTCCTTGGGGTCATTGAGATAGTTTCCTTGTTTATCCTGCAGGAAGTAGTTGACTCCAAAAACAATAGGCGGATTCTCAACTTTCTTCCCAAAGTCAAGGTTATTCCGGACATTCTTTCCTAGGGGAATGGAAATGAAGTCTTGAATGCTCATCATGTTGATTTCGGGAACTCCTTCTTGACCAATCGTGGCGAAGGTTGTTTCCGTCTCCAAAGATGCTCCGTAGGCGATGATTCCGTGCTCCCAATCAAAGCTTTGCTGGACAGGCACATATGCTTTAGTGTCGCGCCCGCCATACATTATGCCCTTCAATTCAACGCCCAGCGGATTCTCTAACTCAGGGTCACAATTTTCTAGTGCCTTGAGAGTCACGGCGTAACGTGCATTCTTGTGGGCAGCAGGAATTTCATTACCCGTTTCGTCTTTCTTTCCGTTGTGCCATTTTCCTGAAAAGTTGACTCCTTCAGTAGGAAGTTCACTGCCCATGCCCAGCCAGTACGGTTTGCCATCTTTAATCAACACGTTAGAAAAGATGATTTCGCCTGGGTTATGAAGCACCTTGTATATTGAAACATCGTCAAGGGGGTTAACATCTTTTATGATACCGAAAATGCCTGCTTCAACATTCACTGCTTTTGCAACAGAATCAAGCTCACGAATGTACGCAATGTCGTCGCCTAGGATAGTTTCTCCGGGCAGCATAGCCGTAGATGTTTTGCCGCAGGCGCTGGGAAACGCACCAGCAAAGT
>CAZYJH010000142.1:0-4989 GCA_964647775.1 uncultured Candidatus Bathyarchaeia archaeon | reverse complement strand
CACGTCTACTTTGGAGACCCCCACGAAGAGTTTTCCCTCAAGCTGATCGAAACATTGGCTGAAAACGGCGCAGACATCCTCGAGTTCGGAATCCCCTTCTCTGACCCAACCGCGGATGGACCAACCTTTCAGGCAGTATGCGAGAGGGCGCTGAAGAATGGCATAACCCCAGCCAAGTGCATCCAAGCCATAAAGAAGCTGAGAGACAGGGGTGTAGAAAATCCGATTGTGGTAACGACCTACTATAACATCCCCTATGTTGCGGGTGTAGGAAACTTCCTGAACAGAATCAGAGAAGCGGGCGCCCAAGCCATAATTGTTCCCAACGTTCCGATTGAAGAGGCGGATGTTCTGCTGGCTGAAGGAAAACATAATGGCATCCAGATCATATTCCAGATAGCCCCAACAACAACTGAGAACAGACTGAAGAAGATCACAGACATCGCATCAGGCTTCCTTTACGTCATAAACGTTGAGGGCGTCACAGGAGCACGAGAAAGCCTATCCGACTCTACCCTGAAACTGGTAAAAAGAGTTAGGCGGCACACGGATATGCCTCTGATGGCAGGCTTCGGCATCTCAAACAGGCAGCAAGCCTCAAATGTGGTTGCAGCAGGAGCTGACGGCGCAATAGCCGGAAGCTGCTACGCTAAGGTTTACGAAAAGAACTTGAAAAAGCCTGAGGAGACATTGCCGCAGATTGCAGAGCTGGTTGGTCAAATAAAGCAGGGATGCATAGAAGGGTATAGGCGACGATAAAGCAACCGCACATCAGATGATGGGCTACCATCTTACGGTATCTGCGTCGCTGTTTCATAGTTGTGCATACAGAAGAGGGGGCTGGAAGAGCTTATTAGATTCCGGGGATATGACAGAAAATAGCAGTTAGGTTGTGGAGACGACAAGATGCATATCACGGAATTCCAAAACATGATGAAGCGACTATACTTTCACAGAGACTCGGAAAGAGGAACAGAGGGAACATTAGATTGGCTCATGGATGAAGTTGAGGAGCTGAGAGAAGCCCTAAAAGAAAACGACACAAAAGCCATAGAAAACGAGTTCGCCGACGTTTTCGCATGGTTGGCATCTCTGGCAAACATTGTCAACATAGACCTAGAGAAGGCAGCACTCTCAAAATATGACAACAGGTGCCCTAAGTGCGGACTATCGCCCTGCGACTGCCCCTTTTAGCTTCTTTCGTGTCCACCAGTCTTTGTTGCCCCACACCAGTTAGCTGCCAAACATAGGTTCGTCTGCCCTTGTGGCTCAGAATGTTTTCTGCCTCAAGAAGATGAAGATGATAGAGAACAGATTTGTAGCTGAGCCTTGTTTCTCTGGAAACTGTTTTGGCATCACATATCCTCTTTTCGAGAACAGTGATTATCTGTGTCCTAGCAGACAGGCCTGGCTGAATGTTCCTTTTTAGGGTCAGGAAAGCGTTGGGGTGGTGGGCTATCTTGAACATTTGCCCTCAACATATGTTCGCTGTTGAGACAAAAAAGCTTTCTAACGTTCAGTCTAGGTCGAGAAAGCTGTTAGACATATTTGCCGAGGCTTCTTGCCTTCAAACAAGGTTATGATTTCGTCTTCCACCATCGAGAGCCTCTGCGCATAATACTCTGAGAGACCATACTTTTTAACGAGCTTCTGCGCCTCAGGCAAATATTTCTCGATTCCCCCACGATAGACCGTAAGAGTTAATTCGCCTTTGCAGGCTGGGCACTTGCCGAGAAGCGGCAATCTTCTGAATTTTTTGTTGCAGGCTTTGCAACGAAACTTTTGAGTGGTGAAGGCGCGTAGGTTGCCAGCTATGTCGCGGACAAAATGTGTGGTCAAAACCTTCTTAGCCACTATGTCAGCGTCGACGGCTTCGATCTTTTCCGCCAAAATGAGTTGGCTGTGCAGCTTGTCTGTCATTTTTCCCAATTTTTTGTATATGCTCTCGGGGTTGCCCATGTTGACGTCTGAAACGGGAACAGTGTACTTGTAGCCTTCAAACTGCGCCGGAGTGTTCAATCGGTGCTCTACAATGTCTATTGTTGCACTCAGCTGTCTGGCTTCCTCGTTCTGCCAAGTTTTTTCATAAAAAAGTCTGGGATACTTTCCTGCAACATCCACTTCATGAGCCTGCCGCTGCACCTCCACAGGATTCACCACAGGGATAATCAGAATAGGAGCATCCATTATTCCTCCAATCTGGGATGGCAGAAAGACTTTAGAGAAATTCAGTATGGTATCCAAAGCCAGCATCAGTGCATCTTCGTCGCCGTCGCAGTCTCTGCGTTTCGCTGAATGCCACAGGGGATGAGCGTAACAGACGCTGAGGGGAGTGAAGCCGATGATTCTTCCGATTATGCCCACTGAGGTGTGCGGCGCCAAACCCACGATGAGGCGTCCAATAAGGTCATCAGCTTTTTTGATGTTATAGTATGGAGGAAGCGCGTATACTTTCTCGAGCAGCTCGTCAAGAAAGCTGGCAACACGAATAAAATAGTCTGCGCATTTCCGGGGAATAACTACATCCTGAACCTTGAGTTCACAAATCTGCTCAGGTTCGGTCAGAGGGGTTCCTTCATAGTCATGCAGGTAACCGTTCTTTCTGAGCTGCTCAACAGAGACGCCGACCTCCTTAGGAGTAAAATGGGTTAGCGGAGCATTTGTGACGTCGAAACGTATTGTTCCATCCTTGAACACAGACAAACCATGCTTAGCACGCAGAATCCCCTTTTCTAAAATCTCCGGCGTCTTCGTCTCGTTTGTCATGCCCTTCACGCCCTTCACCAAACTCAGCATGGGAAGACCCAATTTTCTGCAAGCCGAAATCATCAAAGCCCTCACGTTGACTTGCTGTCTAGCATAACTTCTCGTTGAAACCTTGCAGACCGGACAAGTATCCGCCCTGAAACTTCTTCCGCATTGAGGACAAACATGCTCCAAGACAGTCTCTGAGCCACATTTAGGACATTTAACCATGAAAGTCACTTCGTTACAGCCTAGACAGCGGC
The DNA here is from genome assembly GCA_964647775.1 of uncultured Candidatus Bathyarchaeia archaeon. Lineage (GTDB taxonomy): Archaea > Thermoproteota > Bathyarchaeia > Bathyarchaeales > Bathyarchaeaceae > Bathyarchaeum. The sequence continues at coordinate 1,981 of CAZYJH010000142.1, read as the reverse complement.
GCACAGCAAGATCAACCTCAATTGCAGCATTATTCGCAGCTTCAGAGAGGTTACGGCGGGAACCGCCAGCAAGCCCAACAGGAAACAATGCGTGAACAAGCGGCTTCATTTCTCTCTGTTTAGCCTTCTCTGGGCGGCCCATTCTGGCGCCCACAAAACTGGGAGCCTTTGCCCTAATTTTAATGCCTGTGAACTTCTGTATAGCCTCGAAAACGCTTCCCGAAGAGTCTACCTGACTGTCAGGAACGTTCAATCCGAGACAAAAAGCGAGGATACGCGCCTCATCATCAACCATTTTGATATTGTTTCCGACGACTTCATGGGGAATACAGAGCTTTTCGAGGGCACCTTTTATTGTTTTTTCTTTCAAGCCAACAATCTCTTTAACTAATGCATCCTCCTTTTTCGTTTCAGAAGCCAGCAACCAGTTTCTTAGGGCTCCAAACTCTTCAGAGGTAATATTTTCCCAGAAAAAAGTGAAGAAGGGATGAAGAGGAACCCCCAAAACTGAGGAGATGGCAAGGGCGTCCTTAGCGTTTGGCTTATTCTTGAAAGGATCAGCCAACCATTCCTCAAGAACTGAGACAGAAACACCTACTGCCTCGGCGGCTTCCTTCAGGTTGGCGCCAAACTTTTGGTCAACGGCATCAGCAAGTTCTTCATTCCACCACTCTTCATTGTAGCCGGAGGGACGAAGAGGCTTATTCGTATACAGAAAGTCGCCAAAGCCGATGAGGATGTCCCCAAGAAACAGTATCTTGTCAATCAGCTTCTCTATGTGCTTAAAATTTTGGAGAGTAACACGGACAACAGACCCGTTCTTCAGCCGCACAACAGGAGGCTCAATACTATCCACAGGAACCACAATCCCGCCTTTTCCAGGACCCTCTAAACGAAGCTGGGTTCCAGCCGCAAGAAAATTTTGGACAGCCAACATTGTGGCAGGGTGGATGCCGACTGCTGCGAGGCCTGTGTTCCGGGCTCTTCCGTAGCGAAGCCTGAAACCTCCTGTTCTAGACGGAAACGAGAAGATTGGACGCCCAGCTATGACATCCTCCATGAATCCGGCTTTCTTTTTCTTCGAGAACTCTTGTAGGCTTCCAAGCCATTCCCAGCCGTCAATATGGAGTTTTTCGATAGTGGTCAACACTTTTGATGCCCGCCCCACTATGCCGTCGTTTACTACCCGGAGAGCCCCGCCTCGGACATTGTTTGTTTCGATTCGGGGAAGGTTTCTGTAGGACGAAACTTCAACGGGGTCTGATTCGGTGCCTGTTACTTCAACGGGTATGTTCTGGATGCCTCTTCGTAGCTCTTCATCTGAGATGTGATACTGGAATCTGGCGATTGAGCGTTCAAACAGGCGCACTTCTTCTATGAAACGGGCAACTTCATCTTCTGTTGGCTTGTAGCGGTCCAGCTTGAGTAGGCGCCGAATGTGATCGCCAACTATGATGGTTAAGGCTTGCTCTGTGCCACCAGCTGAACGTATGGGACCAGCATAATATATTGCCAGATATTTTGTTCGATCAGGATTAGTTTTGATTTCTACCTTGGCGATGCCCTGTATAGGAGCCGCAGTTATGCCTTCAGTTAATATTGCAAGAGCGGTTCTCATTGCCTGTTCAGCTGCTTCCCGAGCACCCATGACACCAAAATTACCGTTTATTATCTGTTCAGTTATTCTGAAGGTGAGCTCCTCTCGAGACATTTTCTCAGCTAAATCCCGTATGCTCTCAGCGACGCCAGAAGGACCAACAAGCCCCTCTACTAGGGCAGCCAAGTCCGTTGCAACCTCAGACTCAGGAACAAGAGCAGGGTCTAACCCCTTTTCTCTAGCCTTTTTCGCAACAGCATATATGCTCTCAAGGTTCTTCTCCAAAGAAGAAGCATATTGCTTGTATTCGTCGCTCATCGGGATAGTCAAAATCGTTCTCCTTACATAGATTTCATGAAGCGAGGTATTGAGTCTTTCTAACAT
>CAZYJH010000141.1:0-5003 GCA_964647775.1 uncultured Candidatus Bathyarchaeia archaeon | reverse complement strand
AGCTGTTCAGCAGGGTCATAGCCAGATGGGTCTGCGAAAACCCCAGAATCTGTGACGGATCAATGTACCCGCCCGCTATCTCGTATTGTTCCGCAAAGGGGTGTCCAAAAGAGCCTCCTCCGTGAACCAAGATAAGCGGCGAAACTTTGGCTCGGGAAATTTCGTCTGCCAGCCGTTCAATTGCCTTCAAGTTTGGAGTCAAGGGCTTCTTCTTGTCTGTTATCACGGAGCCTCCTAGCTTCAGAACAGTCGGTTTGTTGCCCATTTTCTACACCACATTTCCCTTTTTTGCCAAACCGAACTTGGTTTTCAGCTGGTTACTTCTCTATTTTTACCACACCGTTCTCTATCAGAACAGTGTCTCCAGTCTCTATTTTTGAGATGTCAATTTGGTCAACGCAGGGTATCTCAGAGATTATTGCGCCCACAGCAACCACAGTTTCGCAGTCACTGTTTATGATTCCAGCCGGAGCCACCCCGCCCTTCTTCAGCCTGTAGAGCGTGTATGACCCAACGGTTGAGCCTTTACCGTTGGGGAAAACCAGAATCTTGCCTTTGATCTGTTTTCCCTGCAGCTCATGCCCCTTTTCTAGTATTTCGCTGGTTTCCGGGTCTACTCCACCGTAAAAAGAAATCGGCATAGTGGTAGTCAATGCTTCGCCCTCTGCCGTTCCCCTAGAGATTATTCTTCCTTTCAGTTCCATTTTCCGGTCACCCCAGCCTCTATACACTCTTCTAGGCTCCCCATCTTAGTCAACATCATGTTATGCCGCGAGTAGTAGCAGCCCTTCGCGGAGGTTGTGGCAACAGTTCGGAATCTTCCCTTCAGCGGAGCCACAGCCATGCAGGTGTCGCAGGCAAACTTTCCCCCCGCAGCCTCAATCACCTCAGTGTAGCCTCTTTTGTCCGCAAGATGCTTCATGGGTCTCGAAGTTGCAACCCAAAATTCGGTGTTCTCCGATATCTTCCTGCCTTCCAGCAGGTCAGCAATTTTGGCTATCTCTTTGATGGACGCGTGGGGACAGCCGATACACACGAAATCTATGTCTTCCGCCTCATCGTTGATGGCTTCGTACGCTTCCCGTATGTCGCTGTCCTCGATGGTTATCTTCTCTTTGGGCGGCTGATACTTCTCGGACGCCGGAGTTATCCCCATCATATAAAACAGCGGCTTAGAGCCAAAAGTCACCACAGAAGCACAGAACGACTTCAACTCATCCAAGCCCACATCATCCACGCCTGTAATGTAGGGAATCTTGTTCTGCACACTTTTTCCGACACAGTAGCCGAGGGCGCCCCAATCCGAAACCTTGGACAACTTTGCTTTCACTTCCACGTGAGTGTCCGGCACCCTGTTCTCGTCCAGATGAAGCCCATAGCAGGGCGTTTTTCCCACAAAGGCTGCCGCAAGAGCCGAGGGACCGCCCTCCCTGTTTGTTTTCGCCCCAATAACCGAGTTGGCAAAAGTAACCGCAGAAGATTCAGACCATGCAATGTGTTCTCCGTATCTTGGGAGGTTGCCTATCAGGTAGGGTGTGCAGGTGCAGGAGATGAGGATTCCCATTTTCGTGAAGGCGTCAATGACCAGATTCTGTTTTCTCGCAAACTCGGGGTCGATTCCCAGGTTTCTCCAGTCCTCCAGGTCCATTCCTGCAGGATTCAGGGTGGTCAGCACTTTGACTTTTCCGTCTTTTGCCAGCTCATTCAGAAACTCCAGCCCTGCATCTCCGAGGTTATGGTATGACACGCCCGCAACCTGGACCGAACCGATTTCTACAAGTTTTTCGGCGCCGTAAATGTTTCCGAGGGCAACCAGTATCTCCATTGACTTTTTTACTGCGTAGCCCTCTTCGCCGTCCAGCATCTTTTCCTCATTTTTTGTCAGAATCATAGGATCACAGGAACTTGTTTAAGTCAACCTTTCGGTAATTTTCCTTTTTAAATCCTTTACCCGTTCCTCTGAGCGGGATTGTTGCGTCTAAGCCCATCTTGCAGGTTCTGGCTTTCTTTCCCTCAGTCAAATCTCCAGACGGATCAAGGGATGAGCCAGGCTGATTCGGCAAGATAACAGCGGCTTTGTCTGCTTGGAACCTTGTCGCAAGAGCCCACTCAACATCGTTGCTGTCATAGATGTTTATGTCATCATCGACGACAACACAGTGCTTCAGCGACTTGTGCCCCTCAAAAGCCGCCATAATCGCCTTCTGTCCATCGTCAGGATTCTGTTTAGTTATCTGAACCACCGCATGAAGCCAGCTGCAGCCGCCAGTGGTTATGTAAACGTCGTTGCATCTGCAGACCTTGTTAACTTCATTATAGATGGTCGGCTCCTTAGGCATGCCCATCAAGATTTTGTGCTCGTTCCTTCCGGCAAGTATGGTTTGGTAAATCGGGTTTTTTCTGTGTGTTATGCATTTGATTTCTATCACTGGCTGCTGCCTAACCCTGTCAACAATCCCCGTAAGATCAAGGAACGGTCCTTCAGGCACCCTTTCCTTTGTTATCCGCCCCTCCAGCACAATCTCGCAGTCCCGGGGAACCTCAACGTCAATGGTTCTGCATTTCACCAGCTCAGTCTTTTCTAGAACGTTCGCCATTCCCAACTCGTCAACGCCCTTCGGCAACGACGTGGACGCGGCGAGAAGAACGGCAGTGGAGTTGCCGATGCACAGGGCTATGTCCAGTTCGCCTCCAGCATTTTTCAGGGCAATGTCGGTTCCCCTGTCCTCTACTATACGAGCCACGAACCTGTTCTTGCCAATCATCATCAGCCTGTGGAAGCAGGTGTTTCTGCCCAGTTCTGGGTCTTTGACTATGGAGATTGCGGATGGAACATATTTTCCGCCGTCCTTTTCGGTGTACCTCATTATGGGCAGCCGTGTTAAGTCAACATTCTTTTCTACGACTTCTTGGCATTCTCCAGTTTCAACGACCTCTGGAGCTTCAGGGTGCTCTATGGCGCTTGACAGCTTGGGCAAAATCTGCTGTATGTCCATGTTTAGGGCTTTGGCGACCAGCTCCTTGCTGGAGACTAAACCCGCAACCACGGGCATGCTGGACTCCTTCACCTTCTCAAAGAAGCAGGGCTTCTCGCCCAAAGCATCGATTATTCCGGCAAGCTCAAGGTCTGTTGAAACCTCTTTCTTTATTCTGGTTACTTTTCCTTCCCGTTCAAGCTTTTCCAAAAAACTTCTGAAACCCAAAATTTTTCCCTCACACTTTCCTGACGCCAATCTTTGTCCTCAAAACTTCCAAGCCCTCTTGTTCGATGGCTGAGGCAACCTTCTCCTGCAGCTCTTTTCCCGGAGTCAAGGCTAGCATGCATCCTCCGCCTCCGCCGCCAGTCATCTTTGCCCCAAAAGCGCCCTTCTCTCGGGCTAACTCAACCAAGCTATCCAGTTCTTTGCAGGAGACTTCAATTTCTTGGAGCAAACGATGGTTCTCATCCATTAACCTGCCAACCTCTTTCAGGTCAAATTTTTGCAGCGCCTCTCTTCCCTCATGCGCCAACTTTTCTGCCTCTTTGAATATTGCATCATACTTTTTGGGGTTCTGCTTCTTTCTCTCCGCCACTCCAGCAACCATCGCCTTAGTGTTAGCCACAATTCCAGTGTTGCCGATGACGATTTCTACGGGCTCCCGTATGCTCAGCTGCTCTATCGTGTTTGAGCCGCCGCTCATGTTTTTTTTGAACCAGATTAAGCCGCCGAAGGTTGCTGCGGTGTTGTCGATGCCTGAAGGGTTCCCCGCATAGGCTTTCTCCGCCTCATAGGCAACGTCGTTGATTCGTTCATCTGATAAGTCCAAGTTGAACTCTTCTGCTATGGCTCTGGCAATAGCGACGCTGCTTGCTGCAGAAGCGCCGAGTCCGCTGAATCCGGGAAGGTTTCCGCCTAGCCAGATGTCGATGGAGACCTTTTTTGGGTTTATGCCCATTGCCGAGAGCATTCTTTCGATTGACTCTAGCTGCTGCAGTTTCTTTTTTTCTGCGTACCCCTTTGCGCCGCTTCTCTCGTCTGTGACGTTGATGCCTTTCTGGGCTTTCTTTACTGTTGCGTCAGCGGCTGAATCAACTGCTGAAGCGATTCCGGGCACGCCGTGAACGACAAAGTGTTCGCCGAACAAAATTGTTTTTCCGAACCCAGAACCTCTTCCCATCGGAACATACCCAAAACACAATGGAAGAGAATACAATAAAATACTTTTAGGTTAAACGCCTTTTTTGCAAACCCAAGATTTGGCAAAACGGACTTCAATTAATAAAAAGGATTGTTCAAAAGGGGGGAACTGGGGACGTCAGTGCGCAAGCTTTCTGCTGAGTTTTGGTTGTTGGCTTAAATTCTGGGGAAGAACCAGATGTTGACGAGTTTTTTGAAGTTTGTTTCATCCCTCGTTTCTTGTTCTGATTTGCCTTTATTTGTTATTGATGTTGCCATACTCACTCACACCCATTCAACTAATTGATTTAATATTATACTATTATATATAAACTTTACCTTTTGCTGAACGAAAATCCTAAAATCAGCCTATTTCATGAAAGCTATGGAGGCGTAGCCTACCACCGCAGAACGGTCACCCAACACATCTCCGCTCGTCTTGTAACATAACAACTCAGCTTTTCTGGCGCCCAACTCCTTTGATGCCGTGATAGAAGCTATGACGGGACCGTAACCGCAGGTAGAGATTCCATAAGCTTCTACAGTGCGGTAATACTGTTCTTCGTCCATCCGCAGCGCAGCATCAACAGCCATTTTGTCCTTCTTTTCAGCTCTTTCCTGAGGTTCATAATGGGTCAAATCGGAGGATGCGATAACCAAGCCGTTTTTTCCCTTCAAAGCTTCTGCAACTGCTTTTCCAACTTCGCGGCTGGACTCCAAGTCCTGCATCATAAAACAGACTGGAACAAACTTGAAGTCTGAGCCGTAAAGGTACTGAAGGAAAGGAAGCTGAAGCTCAATAGAATGCTCGTAAGCGTGCGCCCTGTCATCGACGTCAACAATGTT
>CAZYJH010000140.1:0-5012 GCA_964647775.1 uncultured Candidatus Bathyarchaeia archaeon | reverse complement strand
AGAAGAGGTTTTGCCCACAACCTCAGTTACTGGCGGCAAAATAGCAATTAAATAAGATCGCATAGCGCGTGCTAACTCTTCTCATTTTTTCATCTACCTACCAAAAATAAGTTAACACATTTAACATGGCTAAAGTTCATCATCGGTAATCTTTGTGGTCATCGCCGTTAGTCGAATTAAAAATTAACCTTTTGCCCCTTCTCTTCCTACATCTATCTCTATATGCTTCTTCACTAATTAGCGTATCAACTGTTTGTCTTTTTCCATGTTTTATTCTTGGAATCTCAACTTAGGTTGAAAACTGCTTAATCCAGCATAAGGCTTTGTAACCTATTCTGTTCTCAGGTCTAAAACTGCAAATATTCATCACACATTTAAATGCTCCGTGACAAAAAAACTTGTCCGCACACTAACTCATCTTCAAGTTCATTTCTGTGCAGCAGCATGTTACTTTTTTGTGCTTAAAACTCGGAAAGCAACAAAGCCTAAATAATATTTCAGGGTTAGAATAAAATAGATTTCATCCTCCTCTTGGGGAGGGGAGACTTAAAATAATGACCAATAAACAGGACATTAACATGGGTAGACTTGAGTTTACGTGAACTGAAACTGGTGGGAAATTGTCTAAAAGAATTAAAAAGCTTATTCTTCCATTCGCCGTTACCGGCAAAGACAGGTTTAAGCCTTTCACCAAGGACATGGAGATGGCAGCCGTCTTCTACTTGGCAGAAAGGGACAGAAAGAAGGGAGAAGGACGTGTTCTAAAGAAACCAGAAGAAACACTGGATTACATAGCCGAAACCTGTTATCCCATCTGGCTGATTCCATGGAAAGGAAGAACCCTCATCTTCGATGGACTAGAATTCACTAATCCGGCAATCTCCTACGACGAACTTCCAGACGTCAAAGCCTTCGACAACGACATCCAAGCGAGCGCCAAATCACGTGAAGCCTACGTTGCAGCCCTGTCCCAGAACGCCAACTACTTCCAAAACTTCGCTGGAAAAGAGGGAAAAACCATACATGGACTCATCACAAACCCGAATTTCACACAAGATTTGATGGAGTACCTCCAAGATTCGGAGGATGTTGGAAAGGGCACAACAACAAAAGCGATTCTGACTCCGCTCTTGGATGAGTCCGAGGTTTCAGTTTCCATCGGCGAGCTCGCTGAATTACGGAACACAATAGAGAATGAAATAAAAGCTCTAAGCACAAGCATGAAGCTCCTCAGCAAGGGAACAAGAGCACAAGTGAAAGCTCTTCAAGCAGAAATGAAGAAGACTGCAAAAGAGTTTGACAGAAAAATCAGCAAACTCAAACCCAAAGTGATGGAGAAGATAAGGAAGATTCAAGAGAAACGCGATGAAGAGGTCACCCGAATCGCCCAAAAATATGACAGGAAACTCCGAGCCCTTCACCAAAGAAGGATAAAAGCAGAAAAAACGCTTGAGCGCCTATCAAGCGACACGGAACGCTTTGAGGCTGACATAAAGGTTGCTAGGGAAAGCAAAGATGAAGCCAGCGAGTTTCAGTTGACAAAGAAGCTTGATGAGATAAAGAAGATGCTTCCAGCCTTGGATAAGGAAATCAAGGAAGTTGACAGGGAGATAGAGAATGTTGAGGATGCGAAGAAGATTGAGGTGTCAAGGGCAAGGGCGAAACCGAATGACCGCATTGAGGAAGCAATGAAATGTCTGCATGATATTGAGGCTGCGAAGGAAGCTAGAACCAGACTGGAACAGCAGGAACTGGCTTCTTTGGAGGAGATGACGGCTTCCATAATAAAACAGATTGATACAATGATTAAAGCAAAAGAGGCAGCCTTAAACGAGGTTGACGGCATTGGCGCCCTAGATAAAAGACGAAAAAATGCTCTCGTGTACCTTTCCATCTATTTTGTTTGCTACGAAACAGAAACTGGAAAAAGATACGTTGTCTATCCTCCCTCCAGCATAGGCAGCATGGGAATCAAAACAAAACTGAAGGGCGTCTTCGGAGCAGGAAAAATGAAGTCGTTTCTCCAGTCCCGCTCACAAGCCATCGCAACCCTTCTTGACCGACTAGTAGATTTAACTCAAGAAAATCCCGTCTTTGAAAAGGAGATAACCGAAGCCGGACTCGCAGCTAACATCCTACGTACAACAGAACAGAAAGTAGGAATCAAAAAAGGATTAACAGAACTGAGAAACGAAGGCTGGATATCCGAAAACGAATACCAAATCCTCAACGAACGCGTCTAAACCACAAAACACGAGTTAACATTCGCTTTCAGCCAGTTATTTTCCCATCTTTTGGCAGATGCGAGAAATCGCCAGCAGAACGTGGGGTGGCGTGAATACGCTGAAAACTTTGGTGTATCGTGCTGACGCAGCCTTCTTCACAGTCTCCTTTTTTCCTCCAGCTTCCAGATAACCCTCAATGAAGTTTCTTGCTATGATTCCCGCCGCGTTGGCGGAAGCAATGGGCGGACTATAATGTCCAGCATAGTAAAGAAACTCGGCGATGTCCCATGCCTGATTTCCGTCTCTTGTTGCCTGCTCAAGGTCCAGTAGGACAAGTTCATCTTTTGTAACGATGAAGTTCTCGGGTTTGCAGTCGCCCAAGCTGACGCCCAAACTGTGTGCCTCCGCTACCTTTCGTCCCACCGCCTTCACCAAATCAACATCCTCTGCAGGTTTGTTAGATGAGAATATCCGTTTGATGGCTTCCACCAGTTCCTTTCCCTCAATGAACTCCTCGAAAATCAGGCGATTTGGATGGCTGATGTAGAAGATTTTGGGAACTGGAAAGCCTTTGCTGCGCAGAAACGTGTTTATTGCGTATTCTTTCTCCATTCTGGACTGCCCAAGTACAGCAAAGGATGTGGTTCCGAAAGACCACAGGGTTAGAGACAGCCATTTGAGATTTGACCAATCCAGAAACTGCTTTACAACAAATTTTTGTGCTTCACCATTTTCGGTTATGGTAAGAATGTAAACGTCATTCAAGACTCCGCCGACATGCTTAACTTTCATCTTTGAAAACTCGCCGCCTGGAATAATCTTTCTAGCCACATCTTCAATTCCAGACTTGTCTGAGAGAGAAACTGGTCCCAGAGGCGTGGGGAGAAGAATGTACTTTTTGGGGTCTTCGAGTCTGGAAACCAGATTGCCAGCATTGACTTTTTGGTTGGCTTTATTGAAGAGCTTGTGGTCCTGAATATAGGAGGTTGCGGATTCTGAAAAGACGCTGAGAAGAGGGGGGAGCGCCCGTCTCTGAATCGACTTGAGAAAGGGGGAAAGCCTAAGTTTCCGTTTCTTCACAGAGTCTATATGGTTTCGCGCTATTTTGATGTAGCCATCCGATTGGAAGATTACGTTTTCGTTCTCCAGCTCTTCGAAGGCTTTCAGGTACCCCTCCATAATAGAGTCCATGTTCCTTCGTCCAATGCTGCCATTTAACATGTTGAAGAAACTGTAGGCTAGGGGAGGAAACACTCTGGCTCTTCTCATCATAACATGGTAAATGAAGAACTCTTTTTTGATTAGAAAATCGTGAGATGACTCAGGAAACTCTAAGATCAGATTCTCAAGAAGCTCCAAAACAATCCTCTTTTTTATTTTCACTTCATTAAGCTGCAGGTATTCCCCATTCTTTAAGGGCTCGTAGGGAGCAGTAAGCTTTTCAGCAAAGAATTCACCCAACCAGCTTTTGTTCACATCTCTTTCAAAGTCCAATCGGTTAACCGTCAAAACCGAGACGTTAACGCCATCTACAGCCTCAAAATAGGTGTTTACGCGGAGAGGGAAACTGTCCAGAACCAGCAAAACGTTTACGTCAGTCTTTTTGTCGGCGTATCCACAAACCCATGGACCATAGAGACAAGCGGCAACGATTTGGCGAGAGCCAGCAATACGCCTACAATGCTCCAGCACGTTCTCTTTCAGGCTTTCGTTCAGCTGAGTTGTCATCGACGCCCTTTCCGCAATCATTAGCTGCAGGAAACCGTTTGAAGCGCCCAACTTTAAACATCTTTCGTTTTTGAAACAAAATTCAGCCTCAAAGGGACTGCCTTCTCAGGAATCATGAAATAAAAAAAGTCTTGAAGATAGAGGAAGAAAAGAACTTGCTACATCACGCGTTCTTCAGTATCCTAGCTTTGACGTTGCCCTCTGCCGCCTGTTTGATGCTCTCAGCTTCTTCCAAAGACTCTACTGTAGTGAAGTACTTGAACCACACACCAGAACTGGGAAGTTCGATTTCAATCGTGTAACTCATGCCATAATCCCTACCCAAATCCAATGAAGTGAGTATCAATATTCTGGATAAATACTATCCTACCACAGAAGACATGTATCAAAAGTCGATATATCAAACACCTTCCATGCGCCAAAACTGCCCCAAAAAGTCGGTTTCTCAATCATATTAGGAGACTAATAACAGAAGATTGTTGAAAACAGTATTTTTTCTGAAAAACGTCGAAGAAGCAGAATCGGCTCTTTGACAAGGCTTATAGGAGAATGGTTCTTTAATGAAAAGAAGAGCGGGAATGTCTTCGAAACTGATTGTCGTGAAGGTTGGAACCGGAAGCCTAACCAAAAACGGCGGAATCCTCGACAAGGAACTGATGCAAAAACTGGTTGATCAGATAGCCGCGGCAATCAAGCAGGGCAACAGAATCGTTTTCGTAACCTCGGGAGCTGTAGCCGCAGGCATAACCGAACTTGGAATCCCCCCAAAACCGAACGACATAGTCTTCCAGCAGGTGTCAGCCGCAACCGGACAGAGCATAATCATGTCCACATACCGTGAACTCTTCAAGAAACATGGACTAAAGGTTGCCCAAATCCTTTTGACCGCGGAAGACCTCTCGAACAGAGCCGCCTACCTGCACGTATGTGATGTTCTAGAGTTGACCCTGCAGCTGGGCATCGTTCCCATCATCAACGAGAATGACGTGACATCAACGGAAGAACTGATACCCATAACAAAAGGCTACAAAGTGAACTTCAGCGACAACGACATCCTAT